>JANMVS010000059.1:0-6095 GCA_031392885.1 Verrucomicrobiota bacterium | reverse complement strand
ATCAGATGACGACTGCACCGATGAGCCTTGCAAAGGGCCTGGAGTTTCGGGCGGTCGTCGTCATGGCATGCGATGAAGGCGTACTTCCACTTGATGAGCGGGTAGGTGATGCCGCCGATGAAGCCGAACTCGACGATGTCTACGAAACGGAACGGCGGCTGCTTTACGTGGCATGCACGCGAGCGCGAGAGCATCTGATGGTCACCGCCGTGGTCCCGGGATCAGAATATCTGAGCGATCTTGAGAATTAGCGCGGCGCAGCAAGCCAGTCATGCCAGTTCGATCCATAGCTACACAATCACGAATGTCCGGCTTTTGCCCCCTAAAATCGAAAGCAGACAGTCCGCTTACGACCAGTTCTAGCCGAACCGACAAACATGCATGGACTGCCGGTTTCGGGCCATGGAGCGGAGCACCTCAAAGACCGACTCTGGATCGATTCCCGTTGTTGCGAGGGAGGCTACCAATCGATCGCGAGGCTATCGGGGTTTGAGCAGTTGCCAGCCGTCGATCTTGAGCGCCACGGCCAACCGCTCCAGATTGTCCAACGATATGTTGGTCTCGCAGCGCTCCACGGCGCCGATGAAGGTCCGGTGTAGACCGGCCTCGTCGCCAAGAGCTTCCTGGCTGAGGCCCAATTCAGCCCGCCGACGCCGAAGATTGGTGGCCACAACGTCCCGCAGATGATCCGTTGCGCCTGCCGCCATGTCGCGGACGCTCGGAGATTGATGCGTTTACGTCGACAGCGTATACCTAGCATTGTGCAGAACGGCTCGGCGCGAGCTGGACATGGGGATGATGGGATGCGTCGACACAAGCTGGCCCTTTGGACCGCCATCGGAACTGTGGCACTGGCCGCAGCGTGGGTCATATGGCCGGGCGTCATGTCCTGGCGAACGCGTTCCGAGGTCTACACCGCCGCCATGCGTCAGTGCTTGGCCTACCAGGAAGACGTCACCGCAGATCAGGCGCGGGCAAATTGCAATGAGACAGTTCGGCCATGACACGATCTCAGATAGCCGGTTGGGCCATCTGGATAGGCGGATGGCTCGCCCTCATCGGTTACGAGGTCTATCAGGACCATAATCCGACCGTCATCGCCAAGGCCAAAGCGCGGCGTGCGCAGGAAGATAGGGAAGTCGGTCAGACACTAGCGCGAGCCGGCTGTACCAGCGACATGGAATACCGTGATGATGGTAAGGCGCCAGCGGAGACCGTCGCCAAGGCGATCATCGCAAAGTGCGGAGCTGTCATACAATTCCCCGAGGGGCCGCCCTGTAGCACCGACACGAAATGCATGCAGGCGATGCAGCGGATAAGCCTGCAAGCAGAGACCCGGGGCCTGCTTGAGGTGCGCTATGAGCGGGCGCAGGCACGGGCCGACGATGCTAAGGCCGCCTTAGAGCGGGCCCAACCGCACTAGGCTGCTCGCTCCCATAAGGATCACTCGCGGCGCGATGGATCGGGCGCTTGGGCGCGCCGCCTCGTGTCCGTTTTCTATCAGGCCCGTGCACAGCCAGCCGCCGGAGTGCGCGCTTCTGGCAAGATGGTGACTTTGGGGTCCGCAGCCCAGCCACAGCGAGTGCCAACCTTACGAACCAAGCGCCACCTCGATTCCGAATCTCTGACGGCTACGGTTTCAGCGGGCATGACAGCCAGACGCTGACGACAATTTCCATAACACGGTCTTCAATACCCGGTTTTAGTACCAAAACGGCCTGATTCGTAAGGTCAGCAAGTTCAGCGTTATCTGAGGAATTCGATGGTCTAAGTCTCAGATTTGGTCCAAATTCCGCCTAAGCAATCTTACCCTAAAAAAACTCGGTACGTTTCCCATATTATTGCTGATCTCGTCCTTTGAGAGGGTGCCCGTGACGACAACTAATGCATTTCACATCGTCGACGGCGCGTCGGACCGCCGATCGGCTATCGACTTCGGCCTGTCAGGCCGTGCGCTACGGTTTGCGCGATTCTACGCGGCCAATCCGCAGTCGGGTGTGACCATGTGCGCGACTTGGGCGGGCTACAGCGATCGGAGCCGGGCTGCCCATGTCCGGGGCTGTGAGCTGCTCCGGGACCCCCGCGTCATCCGGGCGGTCGTCCACTTCGGCGGCCTGGAGCTGGCGGAAGCTCAGGCCCTTACCACGAAGCGGCTGCGCCTGCTCGCCGATGGCGACACATTCCTATCCCGGCAAGATCGCGCGGAGATCAGGAACCTCACCACCGATCTAGCCCAGCTTGCCCGTCGCGCCGATCGCCTCGAAAAGGTCTATGCGGCCAACTTGGCGCGAACGGCATAGGGTCAACCCTTCGAAGGGAGCGAGGGGGCACCACCCACCCACTTCGAAGGGATCATCTCAACCAAGGTCATCCGGGAGGTTGGGACAGGACACCCCTATAGATATAGGGGGTGTCCCATCCCTACCCCCAGATTATGACGGAACTAGTCAAAACCGTGGAACAAGCTGGGACATGGTGAGCCGTCGGCGTGCGGAAACCATTATTTTGCAAAGCGTTGAGCTGGGACAAATTGAGGGACATCGTGGGACACGCCTAGCCTTTTAGACGATTTCGCCCCCTCCCGCGTTTACTAGGCCCCCCGAAACCCGGACTATACGCAGCGGAACCTCGAATTGGCGTGGCGTGACCGGGTCGCCGTTGTCATCCTTGACCGCGTAACGGTCCAGCTTGCCGTCCCGAGCCGCGCGGTTGATCAGGGTTTTGATGTTGTTCTTTTCTACTCTCTCTGCGTCGGGCGTCGGCTTCTTGTACGCCTCGCCCATAATTTCGGCTCGCTCACGGCGCTGTTCCTGGCGTGCGCTGTAGACCGCCTCGGTGAGCACCGAGACGGTAATCTCGGTTGCTTCCTCAACGAACGAGAGCAACGCAACCTCAACCTCATGCAGTTTGCCGTTGGCTTCGCCCGCACGCTTCTTTCTTGACATAGCCTCTGCGGCAGTAATCGGACGGGCGACGGCGGTTCCGTCCACCTCGGCGTCGAAGCTGAACGCCTGACTGTAGCCCTGCCTGCCGCCCTTCATTTTCTGGACCTTCACCCACGCCGTGCGTAACTCCTTCTTGCTGTCCAGCATCAGCACGAAGGATGCATTGCCTTCGAACGAGTTGGTGCCGCGCCCGCCGAGCTCTTTGTTCTTACCAGTGTGGTGCGGCAGGACAATCGTCGCTGCGAAGGCCTTCGCGACTCGTCCAATGTTTCCGTTGGCGGTCAGGTGGGCGCCCGTGTCAGAGTGGTTCTCATCCAGGCCCACAATCACCGTCGCCCAAGTGTCGAATACGACGATGTCTGCGTTGAAGTCGCGATAGAGGGCAATGAAATCGTCGACCTGGCCGGTATCCCTCGCCAGCGGAACCCCCTCGACGGTGATCCAGCGGCCAGTCGCTGTCAGCGCTTCAAGGGGAATTCCACGATCGGCGCATGCGGCTGGCAGGAGTTGCGCCATGACGTGATCCGGGTTCTCGCCCGCGTCAAATAAGATACGCGCCCCAATCTCTTGGCCGCCGTTCCAACAGGCGTCGACAAGGATCCCGATGAGAATCGACGTTTTGCCCATGTCAGGCGGAGATACGAACATGCCAATGCGACCGACAGTGCCTCCCTTGGGGATGAGGTCGCATGTGCCAGGCCAAAACTCGGTCTTCGGTCGCGTCGCGCCCGCCAACGGCGTGAAGGCCGGGAAACGCCGACGAGCGTCAGCTAGAGGGTCGTCGGCAGCCCAAGCCTCCCAATCGACGCTGGGCTGTTCGGCCTCCGGTTGCCAACCGGCGAAACGCTCCTGGGCGGACGGCCCCCGGGCTTTCAGCGCCGCGTTGGACGCCCGGATCACGGTGCCGACGCCAGTCCCGCCGTCGACCGGCGGCATCGTGTCGAACACCTGATCGACGGCGTCCTCCCCCCATAAGCCATCCCGCTCGCTCGGTTTGAACCAGATGGTAGGCGGACCATCCTTGTACCTGTCGTCGTGCATGTACTCGCCGCGCGACCAGGCTCGCGCAATCTCGCACGACACCTCCCGTTCGATGCCTGGACAAGCGCCGATCCCGGCGACAAAGTCGCGCCACCGATCCCGCTCTATGCCGGGGTCTAGTTCAGCCAGGTATGCGATAAGCTCCCCCTCGGTTAGCGGCTGGCCTTTCTTCGAGTTCTCCGGGCGGCCTGGATGGCCGGCGAGGTGTTCGACGGCCTGGCGTCGCCGATAGCCGGAGCCGCCTATGTGCACCCCCTCGTAGCCAAGTTTCGTCATTAGCGTTGCGACGCGTTCGGAGAGGGCGAGCACCTGATCCGGCGTCACTACGGGCAAGTCAGAGGCCGGGTGCTCCAGGGGGTTCTTGTCGCCGGTCCAGCGATACGGCTGGCAGGTATCCGGGTGGATGCCATCGACAACGAAGTGCTGGCCAAGCCCAAGCACCTCGACCCGCTGCCCGTCGTCGGCCGTAACCGTTACCTTCTTCATTGGCGTCGCGGTCTGGTAGACGAGGATGCAGCCCTTCTTCCCGACCCGCCGCCAGGCCGTGGGGCCAAGCACCTCGAAAGCGAGCGCCTCGATCTTGGCGGCGTGCTCGGGGTCTACCAGGTCAATGTCGGGCGCCACGACAGCGCCGGTGCGGATGCCAGTGCTGACCGCGTCCGGGTGAGACAGGACTTCGGCCTTCAGCCGGTCCGGCGTGATTTCGCCGCGCTGCCATTCCATGGCCACGGGGGCCTTGCCGCGTACTGGGATCGGCTCGAAGCCGTTGTTGAGGATTCCCTGCCGCAGCGCGAAGGTCAGCTTCTGTTGAGGTGTTGGCTCGGTGGGGAGTGGCGCGGACCATTCGTCATCGCGCGCTTCGCCGTCGGCCGTCACCTGCGAGTGTTCTTTCTGTGCGAGCGGAGCCTCGCGATTGTGTCGCCGATCCCGAACATGCGGCTGAGCTGTTCGTCGGTCGCCACGTCGAAATTGCGCGGGAGGGGCGAGCCGCGCGGAGGTTTGAACGGCATCCGAAGGCGATTGTCTGCGTCCAGTACGGCCACGAGCACCAAAACCGGTCCGCCCGTCCGAAGGGCTTCGGCCTCCTTTATGCCTAAGAATGCGGCGCCGGAGAGCTCCCCGTGCAGCATGCGGCGCAGCCGATACCTGCGTCCGGAGTGAGCGTCGAACCAGCGATTGTCATCCTCCCAGCCGCAGTCGCTGGGCACGGAGACATGCTTCACGCTTCCGCTCATTCGACCGCCCTCGGCGTCGCAATCTGTGGAAGGCTCCGTAGCCATTCCTCGGCGTCATCGGCCAAGACAATGGTTTTGTGCCCCAGCTTGTGGGCTTTGAGCTTGCCCGCCGCGATCAGTTCAAAGGCGATGCTACGGCCGACAGCATAAGCGGAGCAAAACTCGGCCACGCTGTAAGCCCGGGGTGTTTTGGGATTGGTCATCTGTCTTTTGGTCCTAGTCCGCCCGCGCCGGTGCGGGTGGTTCATCATGGACCGAGTAAAGCGCAGACGCTGACGTCCGTCGCGGGACTTAAACTAGAGGTTCTTGTCCGCGAATTTGATTAGCCGGTCCAACTGCTTTCTAATCGCCTCCACAGACTGACCGCCAAACTTCTCGTGCATGTATTTCGCGAACCCGAGTTTGTCGTCGGAGCTACGATCAGGAACCTTCAGCCAAAGCTCATAGAGGCCCAACGTCCACTCTTCGAACGGCTCAAGGCGATGGCGCGCTGGCCGTCCTCCATCGGCGCGCGTCATTGCCCATTTGAGGGCAGATCGCACCTCGTTCTCGCTCCAGATCGAGCACATTTCATCATAAATGCGAGCCGCCAAGCTCTCGGCGTTATCCGCCCCGAAAACCCGCATAAACGGGCTGCCATGATCTACTTGGCCAGATTGATCGTCGCTCATGCAGCACCCCTCACCGCTGCAAGGTCGGCCACGTTACCGCCGGCCGGCGATGCGATGAACGCCGCCCACGCATCCATAAGCGCGCGACGTTTATCGAACAGGTCACCTCGCCGATATGCCGCTTCGACCTTGTCGCTGACAGTGTGCGCCAGCGCCATTTCCAGCATTTCGCTCGGAAAGTTGGTCCGTTCGGACCCCCAATC
>JANMVS010000051.1:0-7146 GCA_031392885.1 Verrucomicrobiota bacterium | reverse complement strand
CCACTGGTCCGGCCATGGGCGCCGGCTTCCCAGTCGCGGTAGGTCGGGCCGTGGCAACTGCCGCAAAGTTCCGGGCTGTCGGAGAATTTCAGCTCGTGGCCGTCCCGGATATGCAGGGTCTCGAGGTTGGACTCGTTGTGGCAGTTGTAGCAGAGGTTGTTCCGGTTGTGCGCGCCGTGCCCCATGACAATGTTCTTATGCTCTTCGGGAATGATCAGGAGGTTGTTCGCGTCCATGCGCAGAACCGGGGGCTTCTTTTTGTCGTGGCACGCATAACAGTCGAAGTCGGACATATCCTCCTTGGCGCGCACCAGGTCGGCGTACGTTTGGCGCCAAGGGGTTGTTTCCAGAAATGACTTGTCGACGAGCGCAATCTGCTGACGGACCGGGGGGTGACCCCAGAGGTTGCCGAGAAAAAGCGCCCCCAGTCCGAAAAAAACCAGCACCATCGCGCCAAGGACGTAGACGATCCGGTTGGAACTGGTCGCCGTGGGTGGTGCGGGTTTCTGCTCCATGGCGGGCCGGCGGCGCAGGTGCGCGGTTTATTTCTTCAAGGCGCGGACCAGGGGAACGAGGGCCTTCATGTCCTCATCGGTGAGACCCTCGATGGCCTTCATGGTGGTCTTGCCGTTCTTGTCGGTGATGCCCTTCTTCATGGCATCTATCGCCTGGGCGTCGGTGAACTCAGCCTGCACCTTGGCGTCGGTGAAATCGCGGAGGCTGAGTTTTTTCCCCATCTTGGTCTGGCCCTTGCCGTCGGCCCCATGGCATTTGGCGCAGTGCTCATCCCAGTTGGCCTGGGCATCGACAGCGGAGCAGGCGGCGGCCGCAGCGGCTCCGAGGAATATAACAGCGGCGAGTGAGTAACATTTTTTCATGGTGGGGATTGAGCGGACGGGGATCGGAACAAGGGGGTTCTGATTGACGGGATGAGTATCAGATAATTTCGCCGGGGTGACTACCTGCACCTTGCCCAACACTGCGCATATCTTGCTCAGCCGGGTTACAAAATGCGCAATGGCGCGTCCGCCCCTGACGTCGCGTGACCAGAAACCAAGATACGCCCACAAGTCGACAAGGTCTGCGGAGCAGCGGCTCCCCTTCCCCTTCATAGTGAGCTCAAGCAAAGGAATATGAATTCATTTCACGCGCTTCGGTTGGCGCTGGTCTGGGGAACAGTTTTACTGCTCGCGGCCGTCACCCCAGTCAGACTTGGCGCGGCTACTTCTAATAGTCCCGAGGTCCCCACCCTGGCGTCGACCGCACCCGCCGGACCGAACAGCGAGTGCCTGGACTGCCACGAGGCGGAGTGGCGGGCCGCCAGGAAAGGCCAGCCGCCGGAGTGGATTGGGGTGAAGCCCGACGTCTACGCCCATTCGGCGCACGGCAAACTCAACTGCATTGACTGCCACACCGGCACGCCGCACGACTCCCCGCTGCCGCCGGTGCAATGCGCTTCATGTCACCCCCAAGCGGTTGCGCAGTTCGCGGCGAGCATCCACGGATCGCTCCGCGCCAACGGTCAGTCCGCGCCGGCCACGTGCGCCACCTGTCATGGCGGCAATGCGCATGAGCAACTGCCGGCCAAGCATCGCGATTCGCCCGTTGCGAAATTTAATTTGCTCGGGACTTGTGCTTCGTGCCACGAGCACGCGGCGCAGGCGACGAAACTCGGGCTTAAAAAACAGGACGCGATCGCACATTTTCGCGACAGCATCCACGGTCAGGGGCTGTACAAGATGGGCCTGCAAGTCTCGCCGTCCTGCAATGACTGCCATGGCGTGCATGATATTCGCGCCACGACGGATACGGCCGCGCATACGAGCAAGGCGAACCTTTCCGCGACCTGCTCGGCCTGCCACGTGGGGGTGGAGAAGGTGTTTGCCGCCAGTGTGCACGGCGCCGCCCTGCAATCGAAGCCCGCCCAGGCTCCCGCCTGCACCGACTGCCACACGGCGCATGACATCGAGCGACCGAGCAACGCGCATTTCAAACTCACCAGCGACCAGCGCTGCGGCAAATGCCACGAGGACCGCCTGAAAAAATACCACGAGACTTACCATGGCAAGGCCCTGCTGCTGGGGAAAACCAACGCTGCCTCCGCGGTCGCCGCCTGTTATGACTGCCATGGACACCACGATGTGTTCCCCTCGGGCGACCTGCGGTCGCGCCTCCACGCCACCACTATCGTGAAGACCTGCGCAACCTGCCACGCTGGAGCGAACCCCTCCTTCACCCAATACCAGCCGCACGCGGATCCAACCGACGGGAAAAATTACCCGCAGCTGCACCAGGTCTACCTTTTCATGACGACCTTGCTGATCGGCGTCTTCGTCTTCTTCACCCTTCACACCAGTTGCTGGGTCGGCCGCATGGCGCTCAACTATCTCAAGGATCCGGCGGCGTTTCGCACGGCGCGAACCGCCGCGCACCACGATCCGGAGACCTATCGTCGTTTCAATCCTTTCGAACGGTTCCTGCACATGCTGGTCGTCACCAGCTTCCTGACGCTTGTCATTACCGGCATGCCGTTGAAGTTTTATTACGCCGATTGGGCCAAAATGCTCTTTAGCCTCCTCGGCGGATCCGAGGCCGCGCGTGTGTTGCACCACCTGGCGGCGATTGTCACGTTCGGTTACTTCGCGTTGCACCTCGGCAGCCTGGCCATCGGCTTCTGGCGCCAGCGCGCGACGGCGCGGGACCCGGCGACCGGCCGTTTCTCGCTGGGGCGCATGTGGGGCGCGTTGTTTGGTCCCGACTCACTGGTGCCATCATTCCAGGACTGGCGCGATCTGGCCGCCCACGGGAAATGGTTCTTCGGGCGCGGCGCCAAGCCGCAGTGGGACCGTTGGACCTATTGGGAGCGTTTCGACTATCTCTCGGTGTTCTGGGGTGTCGCGATGATCGGCGTGTCCGGCCTGGTCTTGTGGTTCCCGGTGGCTTTCACGAAACTCCTGCCCGGAAGCTGGATCAATATCGCCATCGTCATTCACTCGGATGAGGCGCTGCTGGCCGCTGGCTTCATTTTCGCGTTTCACTTTTTCAATACTCATTTCCGACTTGATCGCTTCCCGATGGATACGGTCATCTTCTCCGGCCACATCACGAAGACGGAGATGATGCAGGAACGCCGCAAGTGGTATGACCGGCTCGTCGCCAGCGGCCGGCTCGATCAGCACCGCGTGCTGCACAGCGACTGGGCGAGCCGCCGGACACTCTACCAAGCGCTCGGCTTCACCTGCCTCCTCATCGGTCTCATGCTGCTCGGGCTCATCATCTACGCCATGGTGTGGCGCCTGGGGCACTGACCCGGAGCACAAATGATATTACCGGAGCTAACAGAGGGAACTGAGATAAATTCAATCGACCTCTGTTTTTTTCCGTTTCCTCCTGTAAAACAAAACGGTTTGTCCAACGTCCCCATGTTCGACTCCCCCCTCATCGATTCCCTCCTGATCCGCCTTTTCCGGTTCCGGACGCGCGGCTTCATGAAAATGGAGGAGGCCGACGGCCGCGTACCGCCGGTGCCCGCGGGTGAGGCCTATCTCTACGTGCACATTCCTTTCTGTGAGGTGCTGTGCCCGTTCTGCTCCTTCCACCGGGTGCAGCATCACACGGCGGCGGCGCACCGTTACTTCGCCTCCCTGCGCGAGGAGATCCGCCGCTATCACGCCGCCGGGCACCGCTTCACCGGCGTCTACTTTGGCGGCGGCACGCCGACCTGCGAACCGGACGAGCTGATCGGGACCATCGGGCTGGTCCGGGCACTCTTCGGCGTGCGCGAGGTGTCGGTGGAGACCAACCCGAAGGACCTGCAACCCCCGCTGCTGGCGGCGTTGCGCGCGGCGGGCGTTACGCGCCTCTCCGTGGGGGTGCAGAGCTTTGACGACCAGCTGCTGCGCGAGATGGAGCGCCTCGACAAATATGGCAGCGGCGCCGAGACTGCGGCGCGCATCCGCCTGGCCGCACCCTATTTTCCCACGCTGAACGTCGATCTGATCTTCAACCAGCCGCACCAGACCCTGGAATCGCTCCAACGCGACCTGGCGATCTTCCGCACCCTCGGCGCCAATCAGATTTCGCTGTACCCGCTGATGACTTCGCCCACGGTCCTGCGCCGCATGGAAAAAAACATGGGCCAGCCCGACCCGCGGCGCCTCCGGCAATTCTACCAGACCATTGTGGAGAAATTATCGCCGGGTTTCGCGCCGTCCTCGGCCTGGTGCTTCACCCAATCCGGCCGGGGCAGTGACGAATACCTCGTCGCCGCCGAAAATTATGTCGGGGTCGGCAGCGGTGCGTTCAGCTACCTCGATGGCACGCTCTATTCGACCTCGTTTTCGCTGCAGGCCTATGGCGAACGCATCCGGGAAGGACGCACCGGCATTACCACGCGGCACCAACTCGGCGACACGGACCGCATGCGCTATACGCTGCTCGTGAAAATGTTCGGGCTCGGCCTGGACCGGGAGTGGGCGCAGGCGCGCCACGGGCGCAAGTTTTTCCGCAAGCTCTGGGGGGAGTTGCGCACGCTCGAGGTGCTCGGCGCCGCGACCCGTGATGCCCACGGCTGGCGGCTGACCGGGCGCGGCATGTTCTGGCTGATGCTGATGATGTCGGAGTTCTTCGAGTCGGTGAACACCTACCGCGATGCGATGCGGGCGCACGTGCATGAAGAACTCGAGGGTTACAACCAGCCCTGCCCCGCGCGGGAGAACGGCGCCTGCCGGCAGCCGGCATTCAGTTGAGCGAGCCTTGGCGTCGGCCGGGGTTTATCCCCGACACCCGCGCATCCGATTCAACCCGATGGTCGCAGAGGAAGCAGAGAGCAGACGATTGCCCCTCCTGCCTTGTCTGAGCCGGAACAATGCAGATGAATTTCACCACGAAAGACACGAAAGGATGAAGATAGAACAAAACGAGGGAAGGCCTGGCGGCACTGAACAGTGAAGTCCTGGATTGTTCGGAATTCCCTCTGAAAGTGTTCCTTTCGTGTCTTTAGTGTTTTTCGTGGTGACTTCCTATTGCATGAGTCCGACTGAGGTTTCTGCGGCTTCCGGTTCTATTTTTGCGTTCGCTCGCGGCCAATCGATCCCCCAACCCCACAGGCCCGGCGGTCTGTGGCTACACGGATTTATCCGGCTCGCTTCCGTGCCATCCGTGGCTAAAAACGCCGAGCCTGGTTTCCCTTCCGTGTGTTCCGCGGTCAATCATATCCCTCAATTCCACCGGAAAAGGCGCGCAAGAAATGCGCAACGACGGACAAAGTCTGCGCATCAAATAGGCTCGGGGTGGAGGCGGAACACTGCTTTACTGCAGGTATGCCAGCCACCGGTCCCCTGTCTTCCGGTCTTACCCTCAACCGGGCGCCCCTATCGCGCGGGTCGGGGGTCACTGTCGGACACGACGACGGCGGCGGGCAACATTACTTTCCTTCAGCCGGAGTCAGTGGGCGAACTTCCGCGTGGGTTGGGCGTCCGTGACTTCGGCCTGAAGGATTATTTCACCTCGAAATACCGGATCTGCGCCAGGTCGCGCCGGAGTTCGGGGCGGAAATCGGGGTGCGCGATGGAAATGAGCAGCTCCCCGCGTTCCCGCAGCGTTTTACCGTGGAGGTTGACCACGCCATACTCGGTCACCACCCAATGCACGTGACCGCGCGTCGTAACGACCCCGGCGCCGGCGTTGAGCTGCGAAACGATGCGCGAGACCTTGCCCCCCATGGCCTGCGCGGCCAGGGCGATGATCGGCTTGCCCCCGCGCGACAGCGCCGCCCCGCGGATGAAATCCATCTGTCCGCCGATCCCGGAGAAAATGCGATGCCCGATCGAGTCGGCACACACCTGACCTGTGAGGTCGATCTGGATCGCCGAGTTGATGGCGACCACCTTGGGGTTTTTGCGGATGACCGCGGTGTCATTGGTCCAGTCACACGGGAAAAACGCCACCAGGGGATTGTCATGCACAAAATCGAACAGTCGCTTCGTGCCATTGACGAAGCTGGTGACGATGCGGCCGTGTCCCACGGTCTTCAGCCGGTTCGTCACCGCGCCGGCTTCGACCAGATCCACGATCCGGTCGGAAAACATCTCGGAGTGAATACCGAGGTCGTGCTTGTCATGCAGCCGCGCCAGCACGGCGTCGGGAATGCCGCCGATGCCCATCTGCAAGGTCGAGCCGTCCTCGACGAGGTTGGCAATCAGCTCGCCCATCCGGGCCTCGACCGGCGACTCCGGCCCGACTCCATGTTCCGCCAGCGGCCGGTTCGTGGCGATAAACGCCGCAAAACGGCTGAACGGCACGACGTTGTTGCCGTGGGTGCGGGGCATCTGTTCATTGATCTCGGCGATGACAATCCGGGCCGTGTCCGCGGCGGCTTTGGCCGCGTCGCAGGACGTGCCGAGCGAGCAGTGACCGTGGGCGTCGGGGGGTGACACCTGCAGGAGCGCCACATCGAGCGGCACCGCGCCGGAGGTGAAGAGACCGGGAATGTCCGACAGAAAGATCGGCACAAAATCCGCCCGGCCCTCGGCGATGGGCTTGCGCAGCGCCGCACCGGTGAAAAGCGACACCGAGCGAAACTCGCCTTCGCGGCCGGGGGCGGCAAAGGGGGCCTCTCCCGCCGTGTGCAGGTGGTAAAGCCGCACCCCCTCCAGATCGCGGCGCGCACAGAGCGCCGTGATCAGCGGGGTCGGCGTGGCGCAGGCGCCATGAATAAAGACATTGGTGCCACTGCGCACAGCGGCGAGGGCGTCAGCGGCGGAGACCGCGCGGGATTTCCAATCGGGAATCATGGTGAAAAATGAGTTAGGCCGGCAGCGTGGCGGATTGCCGGCAAAAACGAAGCCAGAAAATGGCGCAGGGTCTGACCACTCCCGCGCATTTCTTGCGGCGGCACCGTGCTGCGCTCTCCCCTAACCCGAACATTTCACACTCAGAATGATAGCTGACAACATACTGTTTACTGGAGCCGCAGCGACCCCGCTGCGGTTTGCGCACGAACCACGGCGAGGTCGCCGTGGCTCCATGAAATATCCGGGCTAATCCCACCGGCACGGAGGCCTGTGGCTACACGGAAGCGCCCTGTGGAGGGCCGGTCTCCGCACCGGCCGTGGGCGGCGACCGGCCGCGAGCCCGGCCGGTGCG
>JANMVS010000033.1:0-1719 GCA_031392885.1 Verrucomicrobiota bacterium | reverse complement strand
CTCGGGCCGGAGTTCGTTCGCGGTCGCGACGAATTCCTGGAGTGCGGCTTTCAACTGATCATCCTTCTCCCACAAGCCTTCGGTCCGAAGCAGCCGACTTTCGTTGCTCTGCAGATCAATCAGCCAGGTGTCCCAAGCCGCGCACAGTTGCGCCCATTGAATCGGAGGCGCTTGGCGCACCCGGGGATTCTTCAGGGTCACTGCCAGTCGCTCAATCTGGACTGGCATGTAGATCGGATTGCCGAAGCGGGCGAAAGCCACGACTCCCGCCAACCCTAACATCACCACCGCCGCCCCGATCAGCACCGCCGTCTTGACCGGATTGGTATCCTTCGGGACCTTGCCCAAGTGGCGGCGGGCCGCCGCGATCGTAAACTCACCGTTGTTCGGACTCGGGTTTAGCAGGAAATTGCAGAAGTCCAGCCAGCCCTTGCCGCCGTGCCCCAAGGCTTTCCACTCCGGCGCCTCTTCGATCGGCCACGCCCCCGGTGGCCGACGGCGGACAATCTGCGCCAAAATCGCGCCGATCGCCGCGAGATCGGAAGTGTGCTGCACCTCGGCTTTCCCGCCGGGCAGGTACCACGGATCGGAAAATTGCGCCGTCATCCCCACCAGCGGTCCGCTCCGACTCAGAAAAATATTCGCCGCCTTCAGGTTGCCGTGCGGTCCGCCCGTTTGCTTTTCCCATTGCTCCAGGGTGGTGAGCAAGCACTCGGCCAGCGCCCGTAACGTGTCACCCTTGACCCCCAGGGTTTTGACCAACGGTTCCAGGCAGCGCTCCTGCCAGGGCGAGACGGTGAAGGCGCCCGCTTCGCAACGACCGAAGGCCAGCACCTCCAGCACCATCCCGTCCTTCCTGGCGCTCTGCTGCTGGCGCTCGGCGGCGAGCAGCCACCCCTCGATGGCGTACAACCGGCGCACCGTGGTGGCCGCCGGCGGATGGAAAATCTTCAGCGCAAACCGTCCCGGCCGGCCATCAGTGGCCACGGCTTCATACACGCTGGTCAGCGGCGACAACGCGTGCGGTCGTTTGATCTGATAGCCGCTGTAATCAGGCATACTTAAAAGGACCCGGCAATCTGTCTATGAATCGCTCGGCTGAGCCGATCCGCTGGCGGGGTTCGTTTCATTGCAAAGTGGAGGGGCTCACGAGGAATTGGACCTCCAATTGCCTTGAGAAAAACTATTAATACCCTCGCAGGCAAGAACACGTTCGAAAATAATCGCGGGGATGTTGCTGGCCCAGGGGAGCTCAATCGGACCTTCCGCTTGGTGATTCCGCCGTGGCCACGGCGCACCACTCAAGCAAATCGGGGGACATGGGCCCTAAGGCGCGCTAACCCTACCGCGTCAATTTACGATACTTGATCCGGTGCGGCTGGTCCGCCTCCTTCCCCTTCCGTTTCTTGAAATCCTCCAGGTAGGACGAGTAGTTGCCGGCGAACCAGTGCACGTAGCTGTCGCCCTCGAACGCCATGATATGCGTCGCCACCCGGTCGAGAAACCAGCGATCGTGCGAGATGATCACCGCGCACCCCGCGAAATTCTCCAACGATTCCTCCAGCGCCCGGATCGAGTTCACGTCCAGATCGTTGGTCGGTTCGTCGAGGAGCAGCAGATTGGCGCCGCTCTTGAGCACGCGCGCCAGGAGCACGCGGTTGCGCTCGCCACCGGAGAGGATGCCGACTTTTTTCTGCTGATCGGCGCCGGTGAAGCCGA
>JANMVS010000080.1:0-2549 GCA_031392885.1 Verrucomicrobiota bacterium | reverse complement strand
ACCGTGCCGGCCAGGCCAAAGTGGGGCGGCAGCACGGTGATAAAAAGCCATGCGTAAAAGCTGTAGAGGACGATCTGGGCGATGCTGTTGAGGGCGACGAGGCCGGCGGCATATTCGGGACTGCCCTTGGCGAGATCGTTCCAGACGAGCACCATCGCGATGCAGCGGGCGATGCCGACGAGGATGAGGCCCACCATGTAGTCGGGGTGGTCGCGCAGCAGGGTGACGGCGAGCAGGAACATCAGCACGGGGCCGATCAGCCAGTTTTGCACCAGCGAGAGGGTGAGGATGCGGGTGTTCGTGAATACCTTCGGCAGCTGGGCGTACTTCACCTTCGCGAGTGGCGGGTACATCATGAGGATGAGGCCGATGGCGATGGGCAGGTTGGTCGTGCCGACGGTCAGCGGCGCGAAGAAGGCCGCGGGGTCAGCGATGACCAGGTTGCCGAGCAGAACCCCGAGCCCCATGGCGGCGAAAATCCAGACCGTCAGGTAACGGTCGAGGAACGACATTTTTTGGGCGACGGAGTCAGTCATGGGCGGGAAGGGGAGTTAGCGGGAAAGACGCAAGAGTTTGCGGCGGGGCACGGCCGTCGTGCAGCCGCAGTCCATTTTAGACCCGAGTTGGTCCAGTTTGGCGCGGTCGCGACGGAGTTGCGGTGCCTCGGCCAGGGCGTCGTGCAGACAAGCCAGGTTGGCGGTCAGGGCCGGCGGGGCCGGGGCGGCGAGCGAATAGATGCGCCACGGGCCGCGCTGCTCGGTCGTCACGAGGCCGTGGCGGCGGAGGTAGGCCAGATGACGGGAGATTTTAGCCTGCGGCAGCCGTAGCACCGCCTCGAAGTGACAGACGCACAACGGCCGCTGCGTCAGCAGATGAAGCAGGCGCAGGCGGGTAACATCGCACAGGCAGTGGTAGAGTCGGAGCAGCTTCAAGTGATCCGAGCAAAGCGGGATAATCATATTCGCCAAGCCAAATATGGAGCCGCAGTCCTGTGCCCTCAGCGTTCCCGGTGCGCCCCCGGCGTCCCTCCCCGGTGCTGCCTGGGGAAAACTGGGGGCTTGCCTGAGGGGGCGGCGAGCCTCTGCATGTCGTCCTCTATCTCATGAAACTTCTCGATCTCAACCGCCAGGGCGGCATCGGCGCCAATTCACTCCTTTTGCAGATCGGCGATCTGAATATTCTGGTCGACTGCGGCCTCAACCCCAAGACGCCCGGCCTCGGGGCGTTGCCGGACCTCAAGCTGCTGCGCGACGTCCATCTCGACCTGATCATCATCACCCACTGCCACTTGGACCACATCGGCGGGCTGCCCGTGGTCATGCGCCAGCATCCCAAGACGCCGGTGCTGCTCACCCAGTCGAGCCGCATGCTGATCGAGAAGATGCTGCACAATTCCGCGAATGTGATGCAGAAGCAGAAAGAAGAGGACGGCGTCCCCGGCTACCCGCTCTTCACGCACAAGGAGATCGAGGGCCTCACGCACCGGTTCACCGGCCTGCCGTTCAAGAAGGTCAAGAAAATCAAGGGCAAGCGGACCGAGATCGAGCTCATGTTTCACCCCTCGGGGCATGTCGCCGGCGCCACCGCCGTGGAAATCCACCACGGCCTGCGCAAGATCTTCCTCACGGGCGATGTGCTGTTCGAGCACCTGCGCACGCTGAAGGGCGCCCATTTTCCCATCGGCCACTTTGATACCCTCATCATCGAGACGACCCGCGGCATGACGGAGCGCGCCTATGGCAAGGAGCGCGTGCACGAGATCGCCCGGCTCATCGATTCGATCAACGACACGATTGCGAAGGGTGGCTCATTTCTGCTGCCGGTGTTCGCGCTCGGCCGCATGCAGGAACTGCTCGCGGTGTTTCACGATGCGCGGCGTTTCGGCCGGCTGATCGAGTGTCCGATCTACGCGGGCGGCCTCGGCATCGGGCTGTCCGAGTTATTCGATGAGGTCTCGCGCAAGACCAAGGACGTGATGTTCGATCGCCGCATCCTCAAGGACCTGAAACTCGGCAAGCTGCCCAGGAAGATCACCCCCGGGCAGGAGCCGCACCAGAAGGGACTTTATATCGTCAGCTCCGGCATGCTCGTCGAACGCACGCCCAGCTACGCTCTGGCCTCGGGCCTGCTCGGCCATGCCCACAACACGATCGGGTTTGTGGGTTACTGCGACCCGGACACCCCCGGCGGCAAGCTGCTGGCGACGAAGCCGGGCGCGACTTTTCTGTTCTCCGCCCTCGATGTGAAGGCCAAAGTCAAGGCCCGGGTGGAGCGCTTCGAGCTCAGCGGCCACGCCGAGCGCGGCGAGCTGCTGGAGTTTGCGGTGCAGACGAAGGCACGCAGCATCATCCTCACGCACGGTGATCCCGATGCGCGCGACTGGTTCAAGTCCCAGCTCGCGGAGCAACTCCCCAAGGCCAAGGTCGTCGACCCCATCCCGCTGCGCTGGTATGAAGTGTGAGTGCTGCGCCGCGGGACGCCGCAGTTGAGTTTTTAGGTCGGGGTTTGCCCCCGACAGATAGCGGCTGAACTGTCGGGCATAAAGCCCG
>JANMVS010000558.1:0-8371 GCA_031392885.1 Verrucomicrobiota bacterium | reverse complement strand
CGCGCGCTGCCCGACGAGGAGATGCCGCGTTTCCTCGAGCAGATGCGCCAGCTGATCAACGATCCGGCCATCACGGTGGAAGTGGCCCCGGGCCACACCCGGCCGGGCGCGCCGCCTTCGAGCCTGCACACGGACGCCTTCGAGGTGATCGAGGCGATGATCAAACGGCACTACGGGGTCATCACGCTCCCGATCATGAGCACGGGCGCGACCGACATGGCCTACCTACGGGCCCGGGGCATCCAGTGTTTCGGCATCGGCCCGATGATTGACAGCGAGGACGGCCGCAAGGGCTTCGGTGCGCACAGCGACCAGGAGCGGATTCTGGAGGAGGCGATCTACAAGTTCGTCCACTTCAACTACGACGTGGTCGTCAACCTGGCGGGGAAGCAGTCGTAGCCCGAAATGATGAAGGCGGGGTGAGAACACCCCGCCTTCCGATTGCCGCTCCCGAGGAGCGGTCGCAAATCACCGATCCGATGGATCAGGGCACCGTGAGCTCGAGCGGGGCGAACCCCTCGGCATGGATCACGACCTTGTCGAGGGAGGACAGCTCGGTGATGGTCATGACCTGGCCGGCCGCCACGGTCTGCGCGGGCACCTCGCGGAACTTGGGGGCGTTATGGGCCACCACGCTCAATTGGATCTTCGCGCTGGCCTGGAGGGCCGCCGCCGAGGTGTTCTTGAGTTTCAGCACGTACTGCGGGCCGGTCGCGGCGCCGGCGATCTTCTCAAAGGTCGGGGCCAGCGGCAGGGCCTTGGCGGCGTGGGCCGCCGGTTTGGCGGCATCGGCCGCTTGCACGGCGGGAATCGCCACAAGGGTAAGGCCTAAAGCGCAGCTCAAGACGAGGAGAGCACGGCGGTGCGGGAGAGAGCGGGAGGAGGAGGTCATGGTGGTTTTTATGGAGGGACGAGACGGAGTTTTAACGATTGATCCTTAACCATGCGTGGCTGACTGAGGACGGGAACGGCGGCACAATGAGCGTCGATCGGTTCCGGAGCAAGAATTGTTACGGGGTGGAGGGGCCGGCAACAACACCCCGTGATTTCCGCCGCCGTCCGATCGGTTATGTTGAGCGGGAGTTGCGCTGGCCGGCGGAGACGGCACCCTGGCTCCATGGAATATCGTCCGCTCGGCTCCGCCGGAATCAAAGTCAGCGCCATCGGCCTCGGGGGTTGGCAGCTGGCCAATCCCCTGTGGGAAATGCACGACCCGAACGAAGCGCTCCGGATTGTCCGGACGGCACTCGACGCCGGCTGCAATTTTTTCGACACCGCGCCCGGTTACTCCGCGGGCCGCAGCGAGGAACTCCTGGGCCGGGCGCTCCGGCAAGTTCGCGGGCGCGTGGTGCTCTGCTCGAAGTTTGGCCACACGGCGGAGGGCGAGACGGATTTTCGGGTGGCCGCGGTGCGAACCTCGATCGAGGCGAGCCTGCAGCGGCTGCAGACCGATTACCTGGATGTGCTCTTGGTGCACAATCCCCCGGCCGAACTGTTGGATGGCACGCGCACGCCGCTGTACGAGGAACTCGAACGGCTCAAGGGCGAGGGGAAGCTGCGGAGCTACGGGGTGTCGCTCGACTCGGCCTGCGACTTGGAAAAGGTCCTCGCCACCACGCGGAGCGGCGTAGTGGAAGTGTTGTTCAACGTGTTTCATCAGGAACCCCGCCCGGCGTTCGCTGCGGCGCGGGACCAGGGCGTCGGCTTGATCGTGAAGGTTCCGCTGGATTCCGGCTGGTTGTCGGGAAAATACCGGAGCGACAGCCGGTTCACCGGGGTGCGCGACCGCTGGACGGCCGAGGTGATCGCGCGCCGGGCCGCCTTGGTGGCGCAATTCGCTGCCCTGCTCCCGCCGGGTCTCACCCTGACGCACGCCGCCCTCCAGTATGTGCTGGCGCAACCGGAGGTGGCCACCGTCATTCCGGGGGCCAAGACCACGAGCCAGGCGCGAGATAATTTTGCCGCGGCCAGCGCCGGCCTCCCGGCGGAGGTCGTGCAATCGATCCGCGCCTTATGGGAGCGCGAACTCAAGGCGGAGCCGCTGCCCTGGTAATAGAGAGTTGGCTGTTGCCGATGCTGGCAGTCGGGCTTGCCTGCCATCTCTGGCTGAGGAGGGCCGCGCCCCTGCAAGTTGGGTCCGCCGCCTATTGGCTGGCGCGGAAGCGCAGTGATCATGTCGGGAAAACGGTCTTAGCCGGCTACTGGACCATGTCCACGGCCAACGCGGTGGCCAGCACCGGCTGGCTGATCCTCGCGATCGCGCAGGTCAATCCCTTCCAGCCGTAAACCCCGCCCCTCGGGTTTTGCCGCCGCGGCGGCAAAATCTTGGAGGGAGCCCGGGGCAGTATCGGCTGAGGCGAATCGGCCCGGCCGAGCCGCGAAGGGCGTGGGCCCGGGGTCGTCAAGCCCCCGACATTTGTTACCCGGCCTCCGCCGGTTTCACTCGCCACGCGGGGCCCGGGACCCCGTTGCGGCCTGCTGGCCGCCCGGAGTTTGTCCTCAGTTCTTGCTGGCGCAAAACCAAGGCAAACGTAGATTCCCCGCCACCCCCGTATGTCCGCCTCCGCCGAAGCCGTTGCGCCGCGCAAATGGTACCAGTTTTCCCTCACGCAGCAGATCATGATCGGCCTCGTGCTGGGCGTGCTGCTCGGCTGGTGGATGAGCCAAATGCCGGCCGAGCGCCGGGTGAACTGGGAGACGTGGTCGGCGCTGATTCGCGACATCTTCCTTCATCTGATCAAGGCCATGATCGCCCCGCTGGTGTTCGCCAGCATCGTGCAGGGCATCGCCGGCACGGGTGACCTCAAGAAGGTCGGCCGCATGGGCGCAAAAGCGCTGCTTTACTTCGAGGTCGTGACCACCTTCGCGCTGGTCGTGGGTTTGTTCATGGTCAATCTGGTGAAACCCGGCGCCGGGGTGATCCTCAGCGGCAGCGTGGGCTCGCTCGGAGCCGCCGTGCAGACCAAGCCGCTGACCCTGATCGAAACCATTCTGCACACCTTTCCGACCAGCCTGATCGACGCGATGGCGCGGGGTGATGTGCTCCAGATCGTGTGTTTCTCGCTGTTGTTCGCGATGGCGGTCATCGCCGCCGGCGACGCGGGCAAGCCCATCCTCGTGTGGTGCGACGCGCTCACGCAGGTCATGTTCAAGTTCGCCGGCATCATCATGAAGTTTGCGCCTTACGGCGTCGGCGCGGCCATGGCGGTGACCGTGGGCCATCAGGGACTCGATGTGCTGCTCAGCCTCGGCAAGCTGGTGCTGACGCTCTACGCCGCGCTGATTATCTTTGTCGTGTTGGTCTTCGGTTCGGTCATCTGGATCGCCAAGATTCCGCTGATGCCGTTTTTCCGCGCGGTGCGCGAGCCGTTCACCATCGCCTTCGCCACGGCGAACAGCGAGTCGGCGCTGCCCAAGGCCTTCGAGAACATGGAAAAGGTTGGCGTGCCGCGCGGCATCGTCGGCTTCGTGCTGCCGGCGGGTTATACGTTCAACCTCGACGGCTCCACCCTGCACCTCGCGGTGGCGTCGGTGTTCGTGGCCCAGGCCGCCGAGGCCACGACCGGCATTCATTTCGGGATCGGCCAGCAGATCACCATGATGCTAACGCTCATGATCACCTCGAAGGGGGTCGCCGCCGTGCCGCGCGCCTCGCTGGTGGTGCTGATCGCGGCCTTGCAGTCCTTCGGGTTGCCGTTGGAAGGCGCGGCGATGATCCTCGGCGTCGATGCCCTCATGGACATGGCCCGCACCTCCGTCAATGTGCTCGGCAACTGCCTCGCCAGCGTGGTCGTGGCGCGGTGGGAAGGGGAGTTTGATTACGCGAAAGCGGCGGCCTTTCGGACGGTGGATGAGGCGAAATCTTGATGGGCTAAACGACTTGCTGGTGGCGGGTTAACACGGTCGGTCGGCTAATGATTTGCCGGCTTGAACGGAGAGGGTAGCTTGCTCCGTTCATGGATCAATTTTTAGGCATCACGCTGGAGGCGGTCATCATCGCTGCGCTTGTTTTGGCCAACGGCTTTTTCGTGGCCGCGGAGTTTGCGCTGGTCAAGGTGCGGGCCAGCCAGTTGCAACCGATGGCCAAGACCGGGGGCTGGCGGGTCAAGATGGCCTTGTGGGCCTCCTCCCATTTCGGGGCGATTTTGTCGGCCACGCAGCTTGGCGTCACCCTGGCCAGCCTCGGTTTGGGGTGGGTGGGCGAGCCGTTTATCGCCCACCGTCTGGCGCCGTTGCTGGCCAAGTTGGGGGTGACGGATCCGGCGGCGGTCTCTTCCCTCTCGTTCGCGGCGGCCTTCACGGTCATCACTTTTATCCATATCATCTTTGGCGAGCTGGGGCCCAAGGCGATCGCCATCCAGCGGCCCACGATGGTCAGCCTGTGGGTCTCGGCCCCGCTGGTGGTCTTTTATTACTGCTTCTATCCCTTCATCTGGGTCCTCAACGCTGCGGCGAATCTGCTCCTGCGTGGGATCGGGCTGCAACCGGCGAACGCCGGGGATCATTCGCTGGGCGCCGACGAACTGGAGTATGTGTTCAGCCATACCCGGCACGTCCATCCCGGCGACGCCCTGATCAACAAGCTGATGGTGCAATCGCTCCGCGCCCGCCAGACCCTCGCCCAGCACATCATGCGCCCGCGGGACCAGGTCATTGCCCTGTGGCTGGACAAACCGCTGGCCGAAAACCTGCGCACGGCGCAGATCAGCGGCCACAGCCGGTTTCCCGTCTGCTCAGGTTCGCTCGACAAGGTCGAGGGTCTGATTCTGGTGCGCGAGTGGCTCTGGCAGATCCAGGCGCTCGGGCCCGACACCCCGTTCGAACCGCTCATCCGCCCCGCGGTGGAATTCGCGCTGACCACGCCGCTGCACAGCATGATCGAGAGTTTCCGCTCGGCGCGCAGCCACCTGGCCGTCGTGCTCGACGACAAGAAGGCCCTCGCCGGCCTCGTTACCTTTGAGGATGTGCTGGAGGAAATCGTCGGAGACATTCGCGACGAATTCGACATCGAGCACGGCCCGGTGTACAAACGTACGGAAAGCCTGATCGTGGTCAGCGGCACGTTCACCATGCGCGAACTGCAGGCCGAGACCGGCTGGCCGCTGGAGTGGCAGCCGCGGGAAACCGTGGCGAGCTGGTGCCTCCGGCATTTCGGCCATGTGCCCAAGCGGGACGACACGCTCGTCACCGGCGAATACCGGGTGACCATTCTCGAGGCCAACGCGGAGCGCGCCCGCCGGGTGCGGATCGAGCGCAGCGCGTCGGGCGGGACGGGTGGGACGAACCCGCCGATGTAGTCGGGAGCGCGCGTTGACCTCCCCACGCAATGAACCAAGCGTCGGGCGGTCGAGCTGTGCATGACGAACATGATCCCACCATTCCTTCGGATGAAGACCCTGCACCTGCGGGATGAATCGCCCGTTCCCAGCAAATGGTCAGCTTCAGCTGGAGGGCCCGCGTCCCGGCGGGCCGTTCCGGGAATTGGGATGCGAATGCTGATTTACGGCCCGCCGGGACGCGGGCCCTCCGGGGGGACGGGGCCAGTCCGATGGCAACCGGTGCGGCCGGCAGTCGGGAGTGGCTTGTCATGACTATCTTCGCCGTCCTCATCTTACTCCTGTGGCTGGGACTCGCCGGGGAAGTCATGCTCGGCAACCGCCGGATGCGGCAGCTCGCGACGCTGCGGGCCCCGGCGCCGCCGGTCTGGCCGCGGGTATCGGTCGTCTTCGCCGCGCGCAACGAGGGGCACACCGTCGGAGCTTCCGTGCCGACGATGCTGCAGCTCGATTATCCCGACTTCGAGATCATCGCCGTCGACGACCGCTCCGAGGACGACACCGGCGCGGTGCTGGCTAAGATAGCGGCGACCGATCCGCGGCTGCGGGTGGATCACATCCGCGAGTTGCCGTCCGGCTGGCTGGGCAAGACCCACGCGCTCCATCACGGCGCGGCGCAGGCCACCGGCGAATGGATTTTGTTTACCGATGCGGACATTCACTTCCGCCCCGACGTGCTGCAACGCGCCGTCGGCTACGCCCGCGCACAATCGCTGGACCACCTGGCGGCGGTGCCGCGCCTGCATGAGCACGGCCACTGGCTGGGGATTTGCGTGAGCGCGTTCAGCCTGCTCTTCGCCCTGTTCGTGCGGCCCTGGCGCGTGCCCAATCCCGCCAGCCGCGCCCACGGCGGGATCGGGGCGTTCAACCTCGTGCGCACCTCTACCTACCACAAACTCGGCGGCCATGCGCCGCTGCGGCTGCGGCCGGACGACGACGTCAAGCTCGGCAAGCTGATGAAATCGGGCGGCTTCAGCGAAATCGTGCTCGGGGCCGGCGCGCTCTCCGTCTCGTGGTACGCCTCGGTGGGCGAGTTCATCCGGGGGCTGGAGAAAAACGCCTTTGCCGGCGTGGATTATCGGGTGTCGTTGATTTTGGGCGCGCTGCTGGTCCACGGGGTGGGTGTCTTCTGGCCGCTGCTGGCCTTGGCGGCGGTGACGGGTCCCGCGTGGTGGCTTTGGCTGGCGAGTGTCGGAGTCATGCTCGGAGTCGCGGTGGACAACCACCGGTTCGACGGCGGTCGGTGGTGGCACGGGTTGTTTCTCCCCCTGGGCATCGCCGTGATGGACTACGTCCTGGTGCGCTCGATGGTCCTGACGTTCTGGCGGGGCGGCATCATCTGGCGCGGCACGCATTATCCGCTGGCCGATCTGAAGGCGAACCGGCTGTAGGAGGGATTGAAGTGGAGGAACCTGCTTGCAGGCGATGCGCAGTCCCAGCCAGAGGGAAGATGATCCATCGCCTGCAAGCAGGCTCCTGCAAAAGGCGCAACGCCCGGCCGGCAGAGCCGCCGGCCGCTACGACTTCGGCAGCAGCATTTCCCGGCTGACGGCCATGACCGAGGGGATGCCGCCGCGCGACCAGATGAGCAGCAGGCCGTTCGGCTCATCCAGCAGCACCCATTCGTTTTCCGCGCAGACGAAGGATTGCCGGGCAAATTCGTATTTTTCCCCCGGGGCGACCACCCGGGAAGTCTTGGCATCCGCGAATGGGGCCATCTGCTCCTGCAAAAAATCCTGCGCGATCTTGGTCGTCAAAAGGGCGCGTTTGAGCGGCTTGATGCCCTCGGCGATCGAGAGGCCCTTGGCGTTGAGGGTGACCGTGTAAACCAGGGCGCCGTCGATCGACTCGATAAACCAGACCGCCATGTTCTTGGGCGATCCGTGTTCGGGCGCGCGTCCGAAGCGCTCCCTGATCTTGGCCAAGGGTTCGCCCACGCGGGCGGTAGCGGTGGCGACGCTCAGGACGAGCAGCAGGAGGACGGCGGGGAGGCGTATTTTTTTCACGGCGAAGCAGGAATTAGTTACCCGATCAGATTGCGCAACGCGGCGAGATATTTTTCCTGGGTACGGGTGATGACGTCGGCCGGCAGGCGCGGGGCGGGGGGAGTCTGGTTCCACTGCCGCGCCACCAGATGGTCGCGCACGAACTGCTTGTCGTAGCTTGGCGGGGAGCAAGCGGGGCGGTAGGCGTCGGCCGGCCAGTAGCGCGATGAGTCGGGCGTGAGGACTTCGTCGATCAAGAACAGATGGCCTGCGGGGTCGGTGCCGAATTCGAATTTGGTGTCGGCCAGAATCATGCCGGCCGACTTCGCGCGATCGTGGCCGAATTGGTAGAGCGCCAGGCTGAGGGTCTTGACCTTGGCGTAGAGGGCGGCGCCGATGAGCGCCGCGCCCTGCGCGTCGTTGATCGGTTCGTCATGCTGGCCCTGGGGCGCCTTGGTGGTGGGGGTGAAGATGGGCGCGGGGAGTTTGTCCGCCTGGCGCAGGCCGGTCGGGAGTTTGAGGCCGCAGACTTCGCCGGTTTTTTGGTAGGAGCTCCAGCCGCTGCCGATCAGGTAACCACGCGCGACACACTCGATGGTGAGCGGCTGGAGTTTTCGCACGATCATGCTGCGCAACTGCAGGTCGCGATCCTTGATCCCGCGGCGCGCGAATTCGCCGGGTTGGTCCGGGAGCAGGTGGTTGGCGATGAGGCTTTGGGTTTGGGCAAACCACCAGTTGCTCAGCTGGGTCAAAATGATGCCCTTGCCGGGAATGCCGTCGGGCAAAATCACGTCGAACGCCGACAGCCGGTCGCTGGCGACCAGCAGGAGCGCGTCGCCGAGGTCGAAGATTTCCCGGACCTTGCCGGAGGCGAGCCGGGGAAAGGGCACGTCGTCAAAGCGGACGACGGCGGTTTTTGGCAGGGCGGAGGAAATTTCGGCGTAGTGCATGCGGCTAGTCACACACAGGCACAGAGACTGCCGGGTAGGCAAGTCCGGGGTGGCCGGTTGTAGCGGCGGTAGCGGCGGTCTATGACCGCCGAGGAACCCG
>JANMVS010000531.1:0-5908 GCA_031392885.1 Verrucomicrobiota bacterium | reverse complement strand
CGCCCCTCCAAAAATTTCACGCTGCAGCGGGTTTGAAGAAACACCACGATCCTGCTTCCCTCAGGAACAGCCGCTTCAATCCGCGTAACCCGCGGTTTCTACTGCCTCGTTCGGCTCAGCATGGCGCTGACTCGCGAATATAGACGGCCAGCGTCTGCCGCAATTGCTGGCGGGCCCGGTAGAGACGCGTTTCCACCCCGCGCTCCGAGCAGCCGGTGAACTCGCCGATTTCGCGATAAGAGAGCCGGTCGTAATGATGGAGCAGGAGGGCGACCTTGAGATCGTGGGGCAGCCGGTCGATGGCGGTCCGGACAGCGGCGAGAGTCTCGTCCTGTTCCAGCGCGGCATCGGGCGGCGGCTGATCGGAGGGGAATTCCTGCGCGGGCCGGTCGCGCTCCGGGCCGCCGCCGGCGGCTTCCAACGTCATCGTGGGGTGGCGGCGCTGCCAGCGGTGATGGTTGTGGCAAAGATTGGTGAGCGTAGTGAAGAGCCACGCACTCAGTTTGGTGTCCGCCCGTAACCGCAGCCGTTGCTGGTAGAGACGCACCATCGTCGCCGCCACGAGGTCGCTGGCATCGGCGGTGTTCTGCACGTAACGGTAAGCGAAATGGTGCAGGGGACGCTGCCAGCGGGCGATCAGCCGATTGAGCGCGTCCGCCTCGCCCTGTTGGAGTGCCAGGAGGTCGGTGTGGTCGGTGGCGGGATCGAGGGACACGGCACGCGCAGTGGGCGCATCAATTCAGCAGGGACGGGGCGAGAGGCGCGGCGGTCGCGACGAGGCGGATGTAGCGCTCCCGTTGCTGCGGGGTCATGAGCTCGGCCGAGGCGCGCACGAGCTGGCGGGTGGAATCAAGGCACGCTTGGCTGAGCAGCCGGCGGGTCGCGACGAAACGGGCGAATTCCAGAAAATCCACGCGGTCGGTGCTGCGCCGGATCTTTTCAAAGGCGGTAAACTCCAACTGCATCTGCGCCACCTGCACGGCCATCGCCCGCAGTCGGGGGCTCGAGGCTTGGTGGAGTTCCCGGATCTGGTGGAACTGTGCATCGGTCAGCTGCAGTTCCGTTTTCATCCAGGCCAGCTGGCCTTCCAGCGTATCGGTCGGGGCGGTCGCATGCAGGTGAAAATAGGCGAAGTGCGTGACCAGACCCACGGTGAAGCCCAGCAGCAGGATCAGCGCGGTGCGGTTCATGGGTGACGCTCCTCGTTCTGGGCGGTGAGCAGGGGATCGATCAGCTGAAGATAGCTGCGGGCGAGTTGCTCACTGCGCTGGTGTTGCAGGTGGTTCACGCGTACTTCCGCCAGAAACAGGCCCAGCAGGGCGCAGCTGGTGACAAACAGCACGGTAAAAGGCGGCCGGGCAAACCAAGCCTCCAGTGCCGGCCACCACCCGCCGGGTTGGTCGGATGTGGTTTCGGCCAGGGCGATGCGATGCCAAACTTCGGCGGAGAGCCGCGACGGGGGCTCGGGAGTTTCGGACCAGCGGTCCAGCAAAGGATCAAGGGGATCGGGTGGAGGGGTCATGGCGCGGAGGGATAGGCTGACAGCAGACAGCATAACACCGCCCACGCGTGAAGTCCTTCAAAATCTTCCGCGGATTCCCCGGCGGGCCACCGGCTGGCGCGGGTGATCCCGGCGTTCCATGATATCCAGACTTTGGGCAGGGCGAGTCGTCCCGACGAGCCGCTCCGCACATTACCCGGCTCATCCCGTCCGTCCGCTCAGCCTTGGCGGCGGCGGAAGGATCGCCGCCGGGTTTTCCCAGCCGCCAAGCCGTGTCGGCCAATCAGGGCGATTGCGGGGAAGGCGAGTTACGCCACCCGGCCTCGGCTTGGGCGATGAGCGCATCGAGAAAGCCGGGAGACAGCTTGGCGTTTTGCGAGGTGGGCCAGGCCTGGGGCCTGGGGTTGTAAGGCCGGAGGAAATCCCGTCCGCGGCGCAGGCTGGCTCCATTGGGCGCAGTGCAGTTCCACAGATCGATGCCGAGTCCGGCAGCCAGATGGGCGATCTGAAATTGCGCCTCCAGATTGAAGGCGCTGTAGCCGAGACCGTCGACGCGGCGGATTTCCTCGGGCTGGTTTAGCCGATAGGGCTCGGCCGCGGATAACGCGGTGGTGAGGAGGGTGAGGATCAGGCCAGTGCGGAACGGAATCATGGTGAGATGGTCTGGCCGCCAACGCGCAGGTAGGTGGCGTCGCGGACGAAGTGGTTGAGTATTTTGCCGGTGAGGTCGCGGCGGACGATGACGAGTGACGCGTCGGTTTCGACGCCGTCGAGTGCGATGACGGGGGAGGCCATGGCGCGCGCGGCGATTACAGTCCGATGGTCGGCCGCGGTCACGACGAAGGCTGAAAGGTGTTTGTTGCTGCGGTCAGCGACGGAGAAAGGCGTGGCTTCATTTGTCGCGGCCGGTTTTAGCATCGTGATCCATGGGGCGGATAACTGGGCGGAGGTCGTCTCGAGATAGGGGAACTCGGCGTAGTCACCCTTGATGTAGGTGAGCTCGCCTTGCTTGACGACCGTGGTGGCCCCGGGGGCGGCGATCCAGGAACGGAGCCGGGCGGCGGGGCCGTAGCGATCGGCGGAGTAAGCCCAGATGCGCTCGGTGCCGGCGGTGGTCAGTGCGCCGCGGCCGCCGTGGAGATAGGATTTCACCTCGCCCGTTGGCTTGTCCCCTGGAACCACGCGGTCGATCACGGCGTAATAATCACCGGCGATCCAGAAGATGGCGCGGAACCAGGAAGTGCGGTGGGGAAGCGTGGCGGATTTTTCCTCACCGATCAGGCCGGGTTGCTGGACGCGGAAGCTGACCGGGGGAGTCCGGTTGGAGGCCTGCTTGTCGGCGGGTTGGCCGTCGATGGTCAGCGTGTTGTGGGCGGCAGCGGTATTATACCAGGTGGTGCGCTCGGCACCGGCGTAGGTACCGCGGGAGTAACCGGCGTCGGAACACATCATCTGGCCCTCGGCTTGCAAAATGAAACTCAGCTGGTCGTCGTGGTTGTGATTGTCGGCGACGGCGACGCCGTGGAAGAGCAGGTAACGCTGACCGGCGTCGGCGCTCGTCCAGCTGTTGCGCAAAATCGTCTGGCCGCCCGTGAGGAAGACGCTTGGCGCGGCGTCGGGTGCGGTGGCGCGGAGGGTGGCGTCGTGCGTGAGGAGTTCGTCAATCTCGAGCGGGTAGTCCCAGCTCGCGCCGGTGTAGTTGAAGCCGCTGCCGCCGCGCTCTTCGTCGAAGGCGGCGAGGTCGCAGGTCCGGTAGCTCCACGTGAGGATTTCGGCGAGCGGGGCGGAGGAGTGGAGACTGGTGCGCGTGGCGCGATAGGCGGCGGCCACCAGTTGCGTCGGCGTCGGGCGGATGTAGGAGTCCTCAATATTGGGGAGCCAGCCGTGGCTGTTGCGGACTTGGACCATCGCTTCGAAAACCGGCTGGAACGGGGTGAAACCGTCCACGCCGGAAACGTTGCGGTAATGGTAGAGGAACGGCACGAAGTTGGTGAGCGAGAAGATGAGGTAGTGGCTGCCTTCGCGGTAGAGGCCATCCCCGCTGAAAAAATAACGGGTATTCCGGTTGGTCGCCTCGATGGCCCGGGCCAGCCACGCCTTGGCCTGCGGGTGCGAGGACAGTGTTAGGGCCATGGAGCCAAGGCCCCAGGCGGGTTTGGAGAGATGGTTGTGCGGGCTCTCCGGGGTCCAGGGGTAGAGATTTTCGAAAACGCACTGGGCCTCGCGGGCGAGTCTTTCCCGGATTTGTAGGTCCAGCTCGGACGGGAGCAGCGGTTGGATGCAGTCGTAGGCGTGGGCGTAGTTCTGCAGCCAGGATCCGCGATAGATTTCATCCACGGCACTGCCCTTTTCCTTCGAATCGAGCTGGAAGATCGGGCCATCATAGGCGCGCAACAGGAGTTCCTCGGCGCGCCGGCGATGAGCGGTGCGGACCGTCTCGTTCTCGCCGAGGACTGAGAGCAGCGCATGGGCCCGGGCGGCGATGGACATCGCGCCGTAGTATTGGTGGATGACCTCGGCCTTGTCCTTCACCCCGGGCGCGGGCGGCAGCGGTTTGCTGAGGTCGGCGAGCTTTTGGGTCGCAGTCCAGCGGGCGCGGGCGAAATCGTCGGCGGTGAAAGTGGCTTTAAGGGCGGACAGATCCGCGGCCTTGAACCAGAGCGAGGGATGAGTCTCCTGCGCGGGCAGGACGGGCGCGGCCGGGATGACGAAGCCGGAGTAGGACTGATAGAGATCGGCGGGAGCCTGGTCGCGGGCCAGGGCGGGGAGCGTTACGAGCAAGCTCGCTCCCAGGAGAGTGCGGCGAAGGTAACGAGTTTGGCGACGGACCATGTGGCGCGGGTCTGCTTGTAACGTATTATATTACAAACTGGCTGGGGGTGTCAGGCGGGGAGGGCGGGTAATGACCAGTGGCGCAACTCCCAGTCACCCAGCTTTGGGTGATGTAATTTCCAAACGCCGGCGGTACCGGAGATGACGGTCCACGCAGCGGACTCGGGGCGATCAGGGCCGGCCCACGAAAGCGCGGCGAGCACACCGCGACCGGAGTGCCGGGCGGTTTTCACGATGGGGGTGACATGATAGGGTGCGGCGACATGACGGCGCTCAGTGGAGTCGTCGAGACGGTTGTCCCACTCGCTGGTCGCGAAGCCAAGCAGGGGTTGGAGGGTGGTGCCGCGACCGTCGGGGGAAAATGCCGACAAGAGAGGGGCGGTTGCCCCCATCCGCCCGGGGAACGGCGTGATTTCGGAAGGGTCGTTGAGGGCAACGGCCCCTCCCTCGGTCAGCGGCAGGGCGAATCCGCCGAGCCGGAATACGACGGGCTGGCGGGCGTCGTAGTGGTGCACGTGCAGCAGCCAGCCGGCGCGCCAGAAAACAAACGTCTCCACGCTGGTGTTTACCTGGCCGGTCTTGGCGCCGAGATTGTAGGCGTAGCCGAGGTGCGATTCGTCCAGTTCCACGGTGACCGTCGAGTGCCGGCCGAAGACGCGGCCATCATCGACTTGCTGGGTCAGGGCACTGTCGAACGAAACATTGGAAATTTCGGGGAAGGCGTACGTGAAATGCACGCCGGTACGATAGGAAAGTTTGCTCCATTTCCATGCGCCATAACGGAGCTGGGTGTTCCCGACCATGGAGCCGGCATTGAGAATTTCGATGTCACCGCCGGGGACGCTGCGGGTCACGAGGCCCGGCGCGGGCATGACGTGGACGAATCCGCGCTCGGCCGGCAAGGGTTGCTCCGCGTCGGTCCAGAAAGCGTGCTCCGGCGGCAGCAGGAGCGGCGTGAAGCCTTTCGCGGCCCAATAGGGCGACGCGGCGCAGGAGTAGGGCTCGACCATCCGGTCGAAGCGGTCGGTGAAACCGGCGTTAAGACAGCCCTGCTCCTGATAGATCGGGCGCGAAAGAAAGAAGTCGAGGTTGCGCGTGCAGAGGCGGCGCAGCAGGCCCGGGGCGAGGTCGGTGCAATTCTCGGCGAGGGCGAGGCCGAAGACGTTGAGGCAGTTGAAACGGTAAGTGATGGAGCGGCCGAAGGCGGGATGCTCGCCGCTCGCGGCGAAGAAATACTGGTAGTCGCGGACAAAAAGTTTTCCCCAGTCGCGCCAGCGCTGGGCCCGGGCGGCGTCCTGCCCGCCATGGAGGTGCGCCCACATCAGGCCGTAGAAATGGAAGGCGTAGGCGTTGTAGTGGTCGAAGGCCTGGTTGATGCCGTCCTCAAACCAACCGCCGCCGCGATGCATGGTCTCGAGTTGGTTGAGATGCGCCGTGCTGACGGTCCGGTCGGTGCGGTGGGCGAAGCCGTGCCGCCCGAGAAACTCGAGGATGTGCACGGACATGAAGAGGTGGTTGTTGTTGACGATGCCGCCGCCGCGGCAGCTGGCGAACCAGCGGGCCACCTGCGCCTGC
>JANMVS010000515.1:0-2046 GCA_031392885.1 Verrucomicrobiota bacterium | reverse complement strand
GCAGGCGCCGCCGAGGCCACGCCGAACCGTGCCGCCGGCGGTCCTGCCCCCGCCGGCTGTTCTAAAAACCAAGCTGAGCCTCGGGCGCGGCCTGCGAGTCCTGGTCCATGCCGATCCCACCTTCATGGCGATGCTGAACCTGAAACGTCAGTTCGAGATGATCTTGGGCACCAGCATCGAAAGCCGCGCCCACTCCATCGACCGGCTGCGGGCTGAATTGATTTTTAACGCGCAACGGGCTGTGTCGCTGTATGACATCGTCGCCGTCGACCTGCCGTGGTTCGGCGAGATGGCCGAAGCGGGCCGTCTTCTGCCGCTTGATGCACTGATCGCTGAATCTGATTTCGATCAGTCCGACGTCTATCCAGACGCGCTGGCCAGTTCGGCGTGGCGGGGCGTGCAGTTCGGCGTCCCCATCATGGTGTCCGGCGAGATCCTGGTCTACCGCACCGACCTGTTAGCTGCCGCCGGGCTAGAGCCACCCCGAACGGTGGAACAGACGCTGGCCGTCGCCCGCGCGTTGCACAACCCCAAGGTGGGCCTTGCCGGCATCGGCTGGAACGGCGGTCGCGGAACCCCGCTCGGCCACACCTTCATGATGATCATGAGCGCCTTCGGGCAGCCGATCATCGACCTGACACCCACGCCCGACGGCTTCGACGCCGAGCGCATCGCGCCCGAGAACATGCGGCCGATGTTCCAATCCGACGCTGCGCGACGAACCGCAGAGTACTTGCTCGACCTGCTCGCCGTCTCGCCGCCTGGAATTCTAAAGATGACCTGGTATGACCGCGCGCGCAGCTACGCGCAGGGGCGGGCGGCAATGGCTTATTCGCACTCAATCCTGGCGCCGATCCACGAGACTGACCATACCTCGCCTGCGCACCGCACCACCGGTTACGCACCGCATCCGACGGGCCCCGGCGGACGGCCGATCGTGCCGATGGGCGGCTATTCGCTGGCGATCCCGGCCAACATCGCGGCCCACCGCATTGGGGAGGTCTGGCGCGCGCTGCAGACCTTCACCACAGCCTCGGCGGCCAAACTCTACCTCGCCAACGGCAGCCTCGCCAGTCCCCGGACCAGCGTCAGCCGCGATCCCGAAGTGGCGGCATTATCGCCGCTGATCTCGGCCGTGGACGATATGGCGCGGCGGGGGTACCTGCGGATGTGGCCACGCCCTCCAGTTCCCGGCATCGCCGACCTCATCGCCATCGCAGGCGAAGAGATCCACGACATGCTGGCCGGCACCAAGACCAGCCGCGAGGCCCTGACGACAGCGCAGAACCGCGCCGAGGCGCTGCTGCAATTTCGGGGCAGCCGATAGCGGAAACGCTTAGGATCAGGACCTGTTAAACTGCTTGAATTTGCAGTGTTGGTTTGATTCACTTTTGGCATCCAAAGGGGGTGCTGCATGAGTGATCTTTTCTGGCTGACGGATGCACAAATGGAGCGGTTGAAGCCGTTCTTTCCGCTGTCTCACGGAGTTCCGCGCGTGGATGACAAGCGTGTGTTGAGTGGAATTATCTTCATCAAGCGCAATGGGTTGCGCTGGCGGGATGCGCCTGCAGCCGTATCCCTGCGCTGAGGGCCGTCTGACGTTGGTTGCTGAGTTCGGCTAAGACCCTGACCTTATGGCAGCCCCTAAGTTCAGATCGCAGATTGAGGATCTCACGGTTGTCGACACAGGTCGGCGGTGGGACTGGACCGATGCGGAGAGTGAGCGATCGAACGCCATTGGTCCGAGAGAGATCGCGAACGGATCGTCGAGGAGAGCCTCCGGGGTTACCGGCAATGTGCGGCGACGGCGCGGCGCTACGAGATTTCGCGGGCATTGCTGACGCGATGGCGCCGGGATTTCCGGTCTGGTCATCTGATCATCTGGTCATCTGGCCGCTGAAGGGCGTCCACAGTTTATGGCACTGCAGGTTGCTGCGGACGCCGGTGCACCGATGGCAAAGCGATCAAAGCCCATGTCATGGCCGCCGAGAGGCTGCATGGCGATGACACCACGGTGCCGTTGCTGGCGAAGGGCGGCACGACGAC
>JANMVS010000130.1:0-4426 GCA_031392885.1 Verrucomicrobiota bacterium | reverse complement strand
ACGACATCCTCGACTTCTCCAAGATCGAGGCCGGCCGGCTCGAGCTGGAACAGATGGAGTTTAGCCTGCGCGAATGTGTCGAGGGCGCGCTGGACCTGCTGGCGACCCGCGCCGCCGAAAAACAAATCGACCTGCTCTACGAGATTGCCGACAGCACCCCGGGCACCATCCGGGGCGACCCGACCCGGTTGCGGCAGATCCTGGTCAACCTCGTGGGCAACGCCCTGAAATTTACCGCCAAGGGCGAGGTGCTGCTCTCCGTGCAGCCCCAGGCCGCGGAGAAGGACCAGCTCGAGATAACTTTCCGCGTGCGCGACACCGGCATCGGCATCCCGGCCGAGGCGCAGGCGCGGCTTTTCCAGTCGTTCAGCCAGGTGGATGCGACCACCACCCGCCGGTTTGGCGGCACCGGCCTGGGGCTGGTGATCAGCCGGCGGCTGGCGGAAATGATGGGCGGTCGCATGTGGGTGGAGAGCGAACCGGGCCGCGGCTCAACCTTCAGTTTCACGATCGTGGCGGAACCGGTCGCGGGCACGCCTTACCTCCCGGCCTGCGGCAAGGCCAGTGTGGTCGGGCACCGGGTGCTCGCGGTGGATGACAACGAGACCAGCCGCCGCATTCTGAGCGACCTGGCCCGCAATTGGGGCATGACATTGCACGCCGTCCCCACACCGGCCGAGGCGCTCGTTTTACTGCGCGCCGGCGAAAAATTTGACGCCGCGATTCTGGACATGCAAATGTCGGACATGGACGGATTGATGCTGGCCCGGGAAATCCGCCGGTTTCTCACGGAAAAAGAACTGCCCCTGGTGCTGCTCTCATCGATTGGCCGGCAGGAGGATTCGGTCGGGCACTTTGCCGCCTATCTCAGCAAGCCCATCAAACCAATCCAACTGCATGATGTGCTCGCCCAACTCTTCTGGCAGGGCGGTGAGAAAGCGACGGTGAAACGAGTGGCGGTCTCGGTGCCTCCGTTCGCCCCTGTCGGGGTGACGCGCACCGAGCGCCTGCTCGTGGCCGACGACAATGCGGTGAACCAGAAGGTCGCGCTCTATATGCTGAAAAACCTTGGTTACCGGGCCGACCTGGCAGCCAATGGCCTCGAAGTGCTCGCGGCAGTGGAACGCCAGACTTACGACATCATTCTGCTTGATGTGCAGATGCCGGAGATGGACGGGATTGAGGCGATGCGCCGGCTCATGCAAAGCCGGCCCGACCCCCGGAACCGTCCGTGGGTGATCGCTCTGACGGCCAACGCCATGGAAGGCGACCGCGAGGCGTGCCTGGCGGCCGGCATGGATGATTACATCAGCAAGCCAATCCAACTGCCGAAATTGCGGGCGGCACTGGAACGCGCCCACCGGCCGGCATCCGCCTCCTGCAGTGGAGGCAAAGGGCCCTGAATTCCTGTGAGGGGATTTCCCTTATACCAAGTATACCAAACACCCAAAGCTTTTGCACTCTAGAGCCCCGCACAGTAGGCTGACAGCACGATGCCTGAGGTAGGGCGGAGCGGCCCGCTCCGCCGCGGCGCACCGGGCCGGCGACGAGTGAGAGGCCTCGGCGTTGCGCCCTACCCGTCGGGCTGACGTGCGAGCCTCAATTTGATCGCGAAGCCCGTAGAGAAAATCCCGAGCCGGGGTAAACCTTCGTGATCTTGGCGGCCCTGCAGCCAATTCCCTGAGTCCGGCTAAGCGTTGGCTGACATGGGGCGCCCCGCCCCCATCAGGGGTGGTTATTCAGCGAATGGGCTACGGCCGGCCAGAGCGCGGCGGTGCGCGCGGCGAGAATCGCCCGGCACTTGGCCACCTCGGCCTCGCGCTGGGCGAGGTTTTGTTCGGCGATCTCGGCCAGGTCGTCGAGATTGTAGAGAAAAACATTGGCCAGCTGGGCCGTGGCGGGGTCGACATCGCGCGGCAGGGCGAGGTCGATCAGGAAAAGCGGCCGGGCCGGCCGGCGCTTGATGCCGGCGGCCACCATTTCCCGGGTGAGAATGAAGTCCGGCGAGGAAGTTGAACTCGCGATGATATCGGCCTGGGCCACCGCCTCGGGCAGATCCGCCAGACTCATGGCCCAGCCGCCGGCGAGGGCCGCGGCTTCCTCGGCCTTCGCCAGGGTGCGGCTCGCGACGGTGATCGAAGTGGCGCCACGGCTCTGGAAGGCCTGCACCGTCTTGAGGCCGATGTCGCCGGCGCCAACCACGAGGACCTTGGTTCCGGCGAGTTCGCCGAAAATCCGGCCGGCCAGATCCACCGCCACCGTGGCGATGCTGATCTGCCCTGCGCCAATGCCGGTGTTGGTCCGGATGTGCTTGGCGGCCTGGAAGGTTTTTTGAAACACGCGGTTGAGGACCGGCCCGGTCCAGTGTTTTTCGAGCGCGTCATCATAGGCCTGTTTAACCTGGCCGAGGATTTCCGTCTCCCCGACGATCTGCGAGTCGAGGCCGGAGGCCACGGCGAACAGGTGGGCGATGGCGTCATGATTCTGGCGGAGGGAGACCGCCGAATCCAATTCAGCGGGGGTGCAGCCGGTGACGGCGCACAGGACTTCACGCAGGGTGGCAAAAGTATCCGGGTTGTGCGCCACCCCGTAGAGCTCGAGGCGGTTGCAGGTGTTGACGAGGGCGAACTCCTTCACCCCCGTGATCGCCCGCAGCCGGGCGGCGAGGTCGGCGGCGCGAGTCGAGTCGATGGCGAGTTTTTCCCGCACCACCAGCGGGGCGGTGTGATGGCTGGCGCCGAGTTGGAAGAGGACGGCCGGATGCGTTTCCATCGTTCAGCGGGGCGTGAGGGTGACCGGCCGATAGCCGTGGCGGTTGGAGTTGACCGGTCCCAGCGAGAGCAGCGCCAGACAGAACATCACGAGGCAGACCCAGGCGAAACGCACGGAAACCAGGCGGCCGCGCCAGCGCAGGAGCAGCACGATCAGGTAGGCGAGCCAGACCCCGACCGTCACCATGAGCTTGGGCAGGTGCACCGAGTCGGTGTTGTGCAACCACCAAACGGAGCCGACGCCGAGCGAGATGCTGAGCAGCAGAACGCCCAGCAGCACGAGGCGGTAGTTGATCTGCTCGAGCTGCACCACCGAGGGCAGGAACCAGAACAGGCCGTCGAGCCGCTTGTTCTTCAGGCTCCAGTTTTGCAGGAGTTGCATCAGCGCGGTCAGGGCCAGCAGGCCAAAGATCCCGTAGCTGAAGACCGCCAGGGCGGCATGCCCCTCGATCCAGGGATTATTACCGAAGAATTTCTGGCCGCGCACCAGATCCCATGGGGGGATCAGAAGCGAAATCAGCGCGAGCGTCGCCGCGTAGCCGGCGGTAAAGAGGCCGAGCAGGCTCAACCGGAAGGTGGTCCCGACAAAGAAATACACCAGCATGGCGGACCAGGCGACGAATTGAACGATCTCGAAGGTGTTGCCCAGCGGACAGCCCCGGCCGGCCAGACCGCGCTGATAAAGCCCCAGCCACTGGAAGGCCCAGCCGCCCACCAGGAGCGTGTTGAGGATGGTCCGCATCCCGCCGGGTGACTGGCGCCGGGTCAGCCCGATCAGGCCAGTCAGGAAACCGGCGAGATAGAGCAGGGCGCCGACCCAGAGAAGGGTGCGATCGGTAAACAGCGAGGACATGGGTGCAACTTGGCAACTGGCGCGGCGGGCGGCAAGCCCGGTGGTGAAGGAATTATATTGAGGCGCGACCGTCGGGTGCGCCGCTTATGGGCTAGGCTGGCTGTAGCGGCGGTCTATGACCGCCGATCAGGCTACGGCGCTCATAGAGCGGCGCTACAGGTGGTTCCGTCTTGGCGGCAGTTTGGATTGCCCTCATGTTGCCGTCATGACGTTCGATCCCCAACCTGTCCTGCTCCCGGGACGCCATGTCCGGCTGGAGCCGCTGGAGCGCCGCCATCTGCCCGCCTTGCTCGCCGCCGCACAGGATCCGGAGTTATTTCAATGGTACGTTACGCCTCCCTTGGGGGACGCGGCTGAGATGACCGGGTGGCTGGAGGAAAGAATGCAGGGTCAGGTCGCCGGGACGGAAGTGGGCTGGGCCACGGTGCGGGTGAGCGACGGCCGGGTGGTGGGGGCGACGACCTACCTCGACATTCGCCGCGCCAATCGCGGTCTGGAGATTGGGAATACCTGGCTGGCGAAGGAGGCGCAGCGCACCGCCATCAATACCGAGGCGAAGCTGCTGCAGCTGACCTATGCCTTTGAGCAACTCGGTGCCGTCCGCGTGCAGTTCAAGACCGACGAGCGCAACGTCCGGTCGTGGGCCGCGCTTGCCCGGCTCGGCTGCACCTTCGAAGGCATTTTGCGCAAATACCAGGCGCGCCACGACGGCTTCGTGCGCAACACCGCCATGTTCAGCCTCGTGGCGGAGGAATGGCCGGCGGCGAAGGCTCGGCTCGAGGCCAGGGTTCAGCGCTGAAGC
>JANMVS010000125.1:0-3577 GCA_031392885.1 Verrucomicrobiota bacterium | reverse complement strand
CCACCCGAACACCCAGAATCCGACTGCGGAGCAGTTGCATGCAGTCTGGGGCGACGGTTACGCCAACCGCTCCGACCGGTTTCTCGCCGGCGTCGCCTACCTCGACGGCCATCTGCCGAGCCTGTTGTTTTGCCGCGGCTATTACACCCGCACCGTCATCGCCGCGTGGGATTTCCGCGACGGGAAGCTCGCTTCGCGCTGGGTCTTCGACAGCGACAAAATCGGCCCGGCCGACAAAACCAACCTCTGGCGCGGCCAGGGCAATCACCAGCTCTCCGTGGCCGACGTCGATGGCGACGGCAAGCAGGACATTATCTACGGCGCCATGGTCGTCGGTTCCGACGGCGAGGGACTCTACTCGACTGGCTGGGGCCACGGCGACGCGCTGCATGTCGGCGATTTTGTGCCAGGCAACCCCGGCCTGGAAATCGGCGACATCCAGGAGCGGTTCGCCGGTCAGGGCCTCAGTCTGCGCGACGCCAAGACGGGTCGGCCGATCTTCACCATTCCCTCAGTCAAGGCCGACACGGAAGGCGGCGACAAGGGCGAGGGACCGGGCCGCGGCAACACGTTCAACATTGATCCGCGTTTTCCCGGGGCCGAATCCTGGGCCGCCGGTGCGGGCATGGACGGCATCTACAACGCCAAGGGTGAGCAAATCCTCGCGCACCGCCCGCGTGGCTTTCCCGTGAATTTCGGTATTTACTGGGACGGTGATCTGCTCACCGAATTGCTCGACGGCAACCGCATCGTGAAATGGAACTGGGTGACCGGCGCGCTCGACCCGCTCCTCGTGGCCCATGCCTGCACCTCCGCCAATGGCACAAAATCCACGCCCGCCGTCAGTGCCGATCTTTGGGGTGACTGGCGCGAGGAAGTGATCTGGGCCACCCGCGACAAAAAGGAGCTGCGCATCTACACGAGCACAATCCCGACAAAACACCGGCTCGTCACCTTCATCCACGATCCGCAATACCGGGTGGCGATCGCCTGGCAGAACACCGCCTACAACCAGCCCCCCCACCCAAGCTTCTACCTCGACGAGTCTGCTCCGCTGCCGCGGCGTCCCGTCGTCGAATTTCCCCTCACCACCAAATAACCCAGCTGTTATGCGTTATTCCAAGTTCCCCTTGCTCCTCGGCACCCTCGCCTTGGCCGCCGCCCACGGCTACGGCCCGGTAGTGCTCGCGGGCGCCGAGGTGTTGCTGCTCTGCCAGGGCAAGGGCGCCAGCGCCAACATCAACGACAGCTCCGTCCCGTTCGCCCCGTCGCCGGCGAACTTCTAGCCCGCCCTCTTTTTTTTCCAACGCCGGGCCGTCAATCGCCCCTTCGGATCATGAAATTGCCCCACCCCAGAAACAATAAGCCCCAAAAAAACTCCATGAAACTGTATTCCGCTAGTTCCCTCCCCTGGCTGTTCCAAACCATCGCACTGCTCAGCGCTAGCATCCTCACATGCGCTCCGACCTCGGCCCAATCGGCCGCCGCCCCTGCTGTCGATCCCGTCACGCTCGCTCAGTATGACCGCAACAAAAACGGCGTGCTTGACCCCAATGAAATGGCCGCGATGCAGGCCGAAGCGGCCAAAGGCTCCAAGGTCCCGGTCGAAGAGTCCCGGGCCAAGAATGACGATGTCCTTGAGCTGTCTCCCTTCCAGGTGTCCGTCTCCGACAAGGGTTATCTTGCCTCCAACACCCTTTCCGGGACCCGTCTTAACTCGAAGCTGGAGGATCTCGGAGCCTCCATCACCGTGATTACCAAGCAGCAGATGACGGATTTCGCGATGCTCGATATCAACGACATCTTTCTCTACGAGGCCAACACCGAGGGCACGGGCAACTACACCGACTTCACCATCGACCGCAGCGGCAACATCGCCGACAACGTCGCCGGCAATCCCAACGGCGCCAACCGCATCCGCGGCATCGGCGCCGCCAACACCGCGCGCGGCAACTTCGCCACCAGCGGCCGGGTGCCCATCGACCCCATCAACATCGACGCCGTTGAGATCAGTCGCGGCCCCAACTCCAGCATCTTCGGCCTGGGGAACGCCTCGGGCACGGTCAACATCATCCCCGCCAAGGCCAACCTCCGCCGTGAATCCACCTCTTTGGAATTCCGCACCGACAGCCTGGGTGGCACGCGGGCCTCGCTCGATTTCAACCGGCCGCTCATCGCCGGCAAGCTCGCCTTCCGCGCCAGCGCCGTTTTCCAGGAGGACCGGTTTCAGCGCAAGCCGTCCTACAGCCGCACCAAGCGCTACAACGGCATGGTCACCTACCAGCCGTTCAAGAACACGACGCTGCGCGCCTCCATTGAACTCTACGAGAATTACGACCGCCGACCCAACGCCATCCTGCCCCGCGACGGCATCAGCTACTGGCAGGCCAACGGCCGGCCGACCTGGGATCCCGTCACCTGGACCGTCACGCGCAACGGCGTGAAGACCGTGGTGCCCTTCAACAGCAATCAGGGCACCGAGACGACCGCCTTGGGCGCCGGGCTCGAATCCGGCGGCAGCGGCCTCTACGCCCGCCCGAGCCTTTTCATCGATCAGGGCGGGACGATCGGCCTTTGGATGATCGGTCGCCAGAGCGGCATTCCCGCGCCGAGCACGGCCAACCCCAACCCCATTCCCACCCCTGATTTCCAGACCGGCAACGTCCGCTTCGTGGAAAGCCAGCCGGCGCCCCGCGACGGTCCCCTCGCCCAGTCGATCCTCAGCATCACCGATCCCTCGATTTACGACTGGTTTGACGTCAACGTCGCCGCGACCAACTGGAGCCAGAACCGCGTCAAGAACTTCACCGTCGAGCTGGAGCAGTTCTTACTCAACACCCCGCAGCACCTGCTCGCCTTCCAGGCCGGCTGGTTCCGCGAGGACGCCAAGCGCTACAACCGTTCCTTCATCGGCACCGGCGGCGGAAGCCCGATGCTGGTCTTCGTTGATGTGAACGAGCGCCTGCTCGACGGCCGCGCCAACCCCTACTTCCTCCGCCCCTATATCAACGCCCTCGAGCCGACATCCAACCGCCAGCCCTTCCTGCGCGACACCTACCGCGGCCAGCTGGCCTACCAGCTCACGCTCTCCCGGGAGAAAGGCTGGCTGCGCTGGCTCGGCGACCACACTGTCGCCGCCTACGGCGAATACAAGGATACCATCCAGGCCAACTACCGCTTCCGCGACGCCGTCCTCGACGACCACACGTGGCTCGCCCCTGGCGGAAACCGCGCCGCCGGGGCCGCGGTCGCGCGCAGTTACTATCGCTACTACCTCGGCGACGCTACGGGCCAGAACATCGAATACGGCTCCCCTGCCTGGCGCAATCCGGGCGGCACCTATGCGCTCAACTGGTATAACGCCGCCACCAACCAATGGGTCGCCGAGAACGCGACCATCGGCGAGGCCTATTACAATGCCGCCAATCCCCAGCGCTCCGGCAACATCATCAAGACCATGGGCGCGGTCACCCAGAACCACTTCTTCCGCGACCGCATCGTCACCACCCTTGGCTGGCGCCAGGACCAGAACTACAACCGCAACGCCGGCTCCACCAGCCTGGCGGCCGACGGCATC
>JANMVS010000429.1:0-4954 GCA_031392885.1 Verrucomicrobiota bacterium | reverse complement strand
GCGGCTTGGGACACCTGGCTGATTGATCTGCAGAGCAACGAAAGTCGGCTGCTTCGGACCGAAGGCTTGTGGGAGAAGGATGATCAGTTGAAAGCCGCACTCCAGGAATTCGTCGCGACCGCGAACGAACTCCGGCCCGAGACCCTCGTGCCGGAGGCCGCCAATGAGAAGCGCCTCGGCGTGCTGGGCAACACGCCGCCACCGGCTGTTTTTAACGAACTGCTGCTCACGAGCGTCGGGGACAGGGTTGCCGCAGCGGGTGACAGGATCAATAAGTTGAACGGTCAGCTGGAGAATTGGCAGCGGTGGGAACAAATGCGGGCACTGCAAAAATTGATGGAAGAGCGCGGATACACCCAGGCCGCAACCGCGCTGGCGTCACGCCTGCCTCCGGCGCGGAGCAGTGCGGAATACGGCAAGCTGAACACGGTGCGCACCCTTAAATTTTTCAACGACCTCTCGCTCGATGACACCGGCACCTTGCCCCTGGCCCAACGCTGGAGTGAAATCACCCATCACTCCACCGACATGGAGACCAGCGGCGACCGAATCCAAAAGGCCATGTCCAACCTTATCCTCGCCCGGCTCGCGGACAAGCCATCGGTGGGTGATTTCGCCGATTCCCTGAGTGGCCCGCTCGAGGAAATGCGTCAGCGGCGCAAACTGTTCCTGGATCCCGCGGTGGTGCGCGAGCGCTTCCTGAAGGAGTCGACCTTGCTGGCGGAGACCACCGTCGTGACCGAGGCGGATTTTCCCCGCTGGGAGCAGGAGCTGGTCCTGTTTTCCCTGGTGCCCGCCGCCGATGATCCCCGCCTCGCCGCCGAACTGGATGCCAGCGTCAAACGGCTGCCGGTGGGCGCGGCGGATCTGGAACCGGATGCGCCGGTGGCGGAGCCGGACGGCCTGCCGACACTCAATACCGCGGACTTTGATTCGGCCTTCAAGGGACTGACGGTCAATTTGAAGACCCTGCGCGAACGCAAGATTGTGCGGCGGGACCTGCCGGACATCAGCGAGGAAACCACCAAGGCGGCCGGGGCGTTTAAGCTGTTGGAGCAACGCCTGGAAGTGACGCTTTCCTTATTGAAGCCGGAGATCTGGCTGGCCCGGGTCGCCCAGGCCGTGGGCAAATTTGCCGCCGCGAAGGAGCGCTGGACCGCCTGGCAACAGGCAACCCTGACCGGGGTTACCCCTGCGGTCCTCCGGAACGATCGTCCGCGTTTCCGTCAGTTGCGCGCGTCCGAGCGTCAAATCCGCGAATGGCTGGATGGATTGGAGGGCCCGGCGGGATTTGGCGCGTTGCCGCCACCGGACCTGACGGTCGCTTCGCCCGACACCGCCGCCGCGCTGCAGCAGCTCGAAGCGGCGCGCCGGGAGCAGGCCGCGACAGCCGTCGCCGCGGCGGCTGAATGGCGCGCCGCCCTGCCGACGACCCCCTGGGCCGCGGCGAGTGCACCGGTGCGGGCTCCCCTGGAAGCGCACCGGGTCTGGCTGGCCGGAGTGGCTGATTTTGCGGTCAGTCTCGACCGGCTCAATACACTGTTGGTGGCGGGTTTTGGCTGGCCCGACGGCGTGAGCGAGGTCGCAGCCGGTTTGGCACGGCACGGGGGACTTGACCAGCTCACCGGCCGGCCGGCTGAATGGAATGGCGAAGCGAAAGAACTGGCGCGCTTAGCGACGATCAACGAACGGGCCGGGCTCACCACCGCCGCGCAAAGCGGCGGGCTTTCGAGGAAACTCATGGCGTGGCGCCGGCTGGGTGCGCTGGCCGACTGGCCGGCGGGGGTGGCGGACTTTGACTTTGACGGCGCGGTCGTGACGGTCATGCGCGAGATCATCCAACGGGACCTGAAGGATGAGGCGCGCCGCGGCAGTCTAATCGAAGAAATGGCGAAGGAGATGCGCCGGCGGTGGAACCGCGCCGCCCGCGTCACCGCCCGCGACGAGAAGCAGCTGACGGCCATGTTTGACCGCATGCCCCGCGCCGGCGTCACGGAGAAAGACCTCGATGAACCGGTGGCCTACAATTTGGAGCTGTGGCGCTTGAAGCGCTCGGATTGGAATGAGGCCAACCTCGGCCGCCTGAGGATCCGGCGCGATGCCTACGTCGAAAAGGTGCGTGCGCTCCCCGGCGTGACGGCCCAGTCGAAGGTCGATGAATGGCTGAAAAATTTAACGACCATCAAACTCGTCGGTGATCCGAACCTTCCGCCCGCGCCTTCCACGCTCAAGCTCGCGGGCTGGACGGAAGAGTTGACCGACGAAGGACTGGGCCTGAAAGCCACTTGGGCTAAAGGCAGCAAGAAGGTGGCAATCGAATACAAAGTGGTGCAACCCACGGATGGCAGCCCGGCATTTTACCTCGCGAAGCAGGCAATCGCAGTGAAGGAATTCGTCGACTTGTTGAGCGGGGGGGCCAGACACGACAAAGCAGAGGTGGTCCTGAAGGCACTGCCCAGATGGATGCGCAAAAATGACGCTGTCGGCTACGACATACCGATCGCTTGGAAAGTGCGGCCGGATAACAAGGGCTTCGAGGTGAACACGAATTGGATTTTAAGACCCACCTCGGCCCTGAGCGGTTTGCAGGACAATGCTGAGCTCCGCGCCCGCCCGGAGGCGAAGGCGCTGGACTTGGCCCTGGCAGAAAAACCCACGGAGAAGAGCCCGTTGCAGCAAGTCTCCGGGGTCGTGGCGGAAGTTTTTGCGGTGGAGGTTTTGGGCGCCCGTCTGCCCACGCTCACGGAATGGAAAACCGTCGCCCAGCTCTTCAAGCCCCCGGCGCAGGGATTTTTCCGCGGAAAGAGATTCGCGGATTTGTGGCATTTCCTCGATACTCATATTGAGGGTGGACAAAAAGTAGCATGGCGACCCAACACGGGCGTGTTTCTGACCAAGGTGGAGGTGCCGGGACAAGTTCGGAAGGTTGACTTCATTGACACGGGCGAGGCCGGCGAGACCGAGGCGGACAAGTTGTGGTTCGCCCCGGTGGACACAGAACGCGCCCAGGAGGGAGGTTTCTACAGTCTGTACGGCAATGTGTGGATCTTTCTCAAGGGCGCCGGGAAAAATGAATTCTATGTGGCGGGCGGTTCAGCGTTGTCCCCACCCAAAATCGACATCGTCGAGCCGCACAAGGTTGAGGCCAGCGACATGATTGGATCCGTGGTGGAGGGAGCAGGATACAGCGACGTGGGCCTCCGGCCCGCCTTCGCGGCGCCGCCGGGTTTCATCGAACGTTTTCAGCTCTTAAGTCTTGTGAAGAAGCAAGAATATCTAACATTGTAATACCGATGCCGCCTGTCTCCGCCAACGATGTGGCCTTAGCTGAACCCGACACCTGGGCCGCGTCACTCGGTGAACGCTGGAAATATCTCCAGACCAGCCTGGCCGGTGAAACGGCGGAAAACCGCCAGGTGTACCTTGAAGAGGAGTTGCACCGAACCTTGCAGGCAGTGCCGGCCGCCCAGCGGGGCGCCTGTCTGGCTGCGCTGGCTGCGCGTTATCCCGCCTGGGAACTGGCGGCCGTGACGGTGAACCAGCCGGCCGCCGTCGCTCGACAGACGCCGGATGAGATCATCGCCTCGTTTCTGCAATTGGTCCCCAAGCTTTCCGCCGAGCAGCGGGAAAAGGTGAAACCGCAACTCGCCGCCCTTGGGCTGATTGTCCCCACCAAGCAACCGCTCGAAGGCGAGGCCCTCACCGAGGTGCAGGCCAAACTCAAACTTGAGCCGGAGGATGCCATCGACGCCCAGCGCCTGGGCAAACTGTTCGCGGTTTATGCCGAGGCCATGCTGACCCTTGACCAGCTGGCCTGGAATGTCTGGCGCAACGCCGCCCCCAAGTCCCCGATCCGCCGCGACACCACGCAGGGCGATCTGCGCACCGTCACCCGGCGGGCGTTGATGGGCCAGGCGGAGGTCGCGCCCGTGCAGAAGCAAATCGAGGCCTCGCGCCTGCTGATCGCCGGCTTGCTCGCCGGCTTGGGCCCGGCGGGCAAGAATTTTGCCCGCAGGTACCAGCAACATTATTCGCCCGACGCCATCCGCGAAGTCGTCCGCACTGAGGGCGGCGGGAAGACCGATGCCCACTTCTGGAAAAAATACACCGACCTCGCGTCCCAGCTCTCCGAGACTGTCATCGAGGATGACGTCCAGGAAGCCGTGGTAAAATACGCCGAGGATCTGATCCGAAGTTCGAGCAAATAATCACGCTGTCCCGATCCGTCTGCCGTATGACCCCCGCTCCCGTCGGCCAGCGCTGGCCCTTTTCCTCCATCCCGCGCGTCTGGGCCTAGTTCCCGGCCGCGCTTTTTTCCTAGCGACTCACTCATCCCCACCCGCCATGTCCGCCAGTCTCATCACCCACTGCGATCCGTTATTTCAAACCATCTGCCGCTATAACCGCATCGCCCGCAAGGGATCGGGTGCCACTCAGGATTACGCCCAGGTGCGCGGCGAGATCGAGGAAATGTTCGCCGTGCTGTCCCGCACGGCGCGCGGCGACCTCGCGCTGGGCGAGCAATACCGCAAGGTCGAGCTGCCGCTGATTATTTTTGTCGATGCCATGATGGCGGAGAGTGCGCTGCCCTTCGCCCAGAAATGGAGCAACAACCGGCTCGCCTTTTCCCGGAATGAGATGGCGGGCGACGAAAAGTTTCTCGCCCTGCTGGATGAAACGCTGCTGGAAACAAAGGAAGGCACCGACGAGCGCCTGGCGATCTTCTACATCTGCATCGGCCTCGGCTTCACCGGGGGGACCCCGCCGGAATTTCTCCGGAAGAAGATGCTGGAATGTGCGCCGCGGGTGCGCGTCTACGTCGATATCGACGAGTCGGCCTTCATCACGCCCGCCTCCTACCAGCATACCAATTTCAGCAACCTGCCCCTGCCGATGGCCGCCAGCTTGGTGCCGCTGCTGATCGTGCTGACCGGCCTGTTCATTGTCGTGGTTG
>JANMVS010000424.1:0-4600 GCA_031392885.1 Verrucomicrobiota bacterium | reverse complement strand
TTTAATCTCAAAAACAAAACAACCGCGGTAAGATTTAAACTAATTGCGAGGTTTACTTTTATCAAAATAAGTTCGGAAAAACAGCAATTGATATTTTACAGCATTTGCCCAATAAACCCAATCATGTTGGCCGGGTCGCTCAATGTAATCATGGTCTATGTGTAATGCAAGCAGCTTATGGTGCAGTGCAACATTATCTTTATAAAAGAAATCACTGATGCGGCTGGCTTTCGCGACAGTTTTCCCGTAACTCGCCCGCATGAAAAAACGTGGCGCGATCCGCAAAAAATCAGGGATGTTCTCCAGTCGGCAAGCGATCCTGCGGCTGCTCAAGCAGCAGGGGCCGAGCGATTCGGCCACCCTGGCCGCGCAACTGGCCATCTCGGCCATGGCCGTCCGCCAACACCTCTACGCCCTCCGCACTCAAAAACTGGCGACCTACCATGAAGAGCAGCGTCCCCTCGGGCGGCCCGCCAAAATGTGGAGTCTGACGTTGGCCGCCGAGTCCCATTTTCCCAATGCCCATGCGGGTTTGAGCGTGACTTTGCTGAACGCGGCCGAACAGGCCTTCGGCCCGGAGGGCGTCGAGCGCCTCGTGAACCAATGCGCCAAACAGCAGATCGCGGATTTCCGCTCCCGCATCCCAGCGCGTGCCCCGCTCGCCGCGCGCCTGGGCGCCCTGATTGCAATCCGCAACGAAGAAGGCTTCATGGCTGAAGTGCAGGGCCAGCGTGACGGTTCGTTCCTGCTGATCGAGAATCACTGCCCGATTTGCACCGCCGCCAGCGTGTGCCCCAAGCTATGCGATGCGGAGATGGCAGTCTTCCATGCCGTTCTTGGCGAGGGCGTCACCATCGAGAGAGTGGAGCACATGTTGGCCGGTGCCCGGCGCTGCGTTTACCGCATTCGGACTGGCGAGAGTTGAAGGCCGCCGCCCGGACCACGTCGACACTCGACCGAATCGAGTGCGGCCGTGGCTCTTTCGGACTTCCAGCGTCCTGATTCGAGGACGCGCTTTGGGCTGTCGAGGAAGACGTGGCCCCATGCGAGTCACTGCGCCCTTCGGCGTGCGGCCACACGCACAGGGAGGCGACGAAAGCCCGTTCGGCAACCACACCGGCTAGCCGCATGGTCGAAAGCGAACTGTCGGGGCTAACCGCGACAAAGTCGCCTTTCCGCGCTCGACGAACGCGGAAAGCGGATGCGCCAAGTTGAAAATATTGTGATGCATCCGGGTTAGGGATTGAACGGTGTGCCGGGTGTTAACTAGGGTATCAACAATCTATCCCCCTATGCAAATGTCCTCCCGCCTTCTTCATTCGGCCGCCTGGCTAGTCTTGCCGGCTGTCCTGCTTATCCCCGCCCAGGCCAAACTTGCCGCCCTGGCCGATTTCCAGGTTCAGGCTGCTCGCGCCCACAGCATGCTCGAATTGCCCACCTATCCTCTCACCCCGGACGCGGTGAAGGCCCAGGCCGAAAAAACCATCCAGACCGCCGAGGTCGCGCTGGCCGCTTTCGTCGCGCAAGATCCGGCCAAGCTGACCTTCGCCAGCACGTTCGAGGCTTACGATGCCATTGCGGGACTCAGCAGCAACGTCTTCACCGTGGTGGGCACGGTTGCCGAATCTGCCGTCAGCAAGGAAATGCGGGATATGGCCAATGAGGTGAACGTCAAACTCCAGGAATGGAGCGTCAGCCTGGATTATCGGGAGGATCTCTACCGCACGCTCAAGACCTTCGCCGACACCAAGCCCAAGCTCGACCGTGAGCAGCAACGGCTCGTGGACGAGATGATGCGCAGTTACCGCCGCGCCGGGCTGGCCCTGCCGACCGCCGAGCGCCAGGAGGTCGAGCGTCTGCGCAAGGATCTGGCAGCGCTGGAGACCAAGTTTGCCAGCAACATCAACGAAGCCCGCGCCCCGCTCGATTTTACCGCTGAAGAGCTGGCCGGCGTGCCGGAGAGTTTCCTCACCAGTCCCGGGGTTAAGCAGGCCGATGGCCGCTACCGGGTGATGGCCAACATCACGTGGCACTCCCAAGCCATCCTCGAGAACGCCCGCAGCGAGGCGGTGCGCGTGAAGCTGATCCAGGCCCGGATGAGTTTGGCGGTGGCCAAGAATGTTCCCGTGCTGGCCAAGCTGGTGACCCTGCGGGCGGACATCGCCCACCGGCTGGGCTACGCCAACTGGGCTGATTACCAGACCGAGACCCGCATGGCCAAGAACGGCGCCGCCGCGCTGAAATTTGAGTCGGATCTGGTGGCCGGCCTCCAGCCCAAGTTCGACGCCGAGATGAAGGTGCTGCAGGGACTCAAGGCGGCGGAAACCGGAAAGGCCGACGCGGTGGTGAGTCTCGCCGACGTGCCCTATTATCAGAACCGGTTGAAGAAGGAGCGCTACGCGGTCGATACCGAGGCGCTGCGTGTCTACTTCCCCTACCAGGCGACGCTCGAGGGCATGTTTGCCATCTACCAGAAAATCTTCGCCCTGAAGTTCACCGAGGTGGCTCCGCCCTATGTGTGGGCGCCCGGGGTGCAGCTTTATGTGGTGCAGGATGCCGCCACCGGCGCACCGATGGGGGCGTTCTACCTCGACATGTTTCCCCGCGACGGAAAATTCAATCACTTCGCCTGCTTCCCGCAGAAGCTGGGCGGCGTGATGCCGGACGGGCGCTATGACCTCCCGGTCGCCGCGTTGATGTGCAATTTTCCCGCGCCGTCGGCGGATAAACCCTCGCTCCTCAAGCACAGCGACGTGGAGACGCTCTTCCACGAGTTCGGTCATGTGATGCACGGCATGCTCAGCCGCTCGCGCTTTGTCGCGCAGTCCGGCGCGGGCGTGCCGCGGGACTTCGTCGAGGCGCCTTCACAGATGCTGGAGAACTGGGTGTGGGACAAGGCCGTGCTCGATACCTTTGCCGCCGACTACCGCGATTCCACCAAGAAGATTCCCGCCGACACCATCGCCGCCCTCACCGCAGCGCGGCAGGCGACGGACGGTTATTTCAACCGCCGCCAGCTGGCCATCGGCTCACTCGACCTCAAGCTGCACACCCTCTCCGCGGATGAAGCCTGGCTGGCCGATGTGGCGGAACTGACCAATCAGGTGACCGGCGCGATCACGATCGTGCCGCCGCCGGACACGGCGTGGGCGGCCTACATCGGGCATCTCGCCGGTTACGATGCCGGTTATTACGGTTACCTCTGGGCCAAGGTCATGGCCATCGACATGGCCAGTGTCTTCCAGGCGGCCCCCGGCGGCTTCCTCGATGAGAAGGTCGGCCGCCGCCTGCGCGACGAGGTCTATGGCGTCGGCCACACCCGTGACGTGGGGGAGTCGGTCGAGAAATTCCTCGGCCGCCCGCGCTCGCAGCAACCCTTCCTCGACTACGTCGGGATCAAGCAATAAGCAGCCGGCAATCGGGCCGGGCGGCTCGTCGGGGACGACTCGCCCTACCTCTCGTCCGGATCTCGAGGGGAGCCCAATCCGCTTTGTAACGTATTACGTTACAAACCGGTTTGGGTCTCGGACCAGCTTCCCTTTGGCTTTTGGCCGGTCGAATGCGGTTTGACGGGGAGGGCGCGACCGGGACGAGTGTCGGAACCTCGGCGGCTAGCCCGCATTGCCTGCCCGCTTTCGATGACACGCGGTCCATCCGCAGTTGGACGAACATAAAAGTCGCTGGGAGTGTGAAATATGCGGGCTAGCAGCCTGTCGGACTTGCACTCAACGTGGCGTATTCCATCCAAAAACCGGGTTCGATGACGACCGTCACTTCCCCGCAGGCTGCTAAACCGGCACTTCGTGCCGGAAAAATTCGAGTTTTTTATGGGGGCGCGTCGTAACGACAATCGCGGACGGCCCGGCGGTCCGTCCCCACCGGCCTGCGTCGTGCCTGCGGCGAGGCAAGCCGGCGCTGCCGCGCTAAAATCTAAAATTCAAGGGACGCTGGCCTCAGACACTCTCCAGCAGCTTGTAGAGGCGGGCGACCATCGGGGTCGCGTCCTCGAGCATGCCGGCGGAGATGAGGGCGTTGTCGAGGATCTGCTCGGCGACGAGCCTGGCCTTTTCCGGCGCGGCGGTGTGCGTCTCGAAGAGGCGCTTCATCACGGCGGAACGCGGATTGATTTCCAGGTTCACGCGCTGCGGCAGATCAGCGCCGTCCTTGCTCATGGCCTTCATCATGCGGCGCATGTGGGCGGACATGAACTTGTCGGCGTTGATCGCGAGGGCGGGGGAGTCCACCAGCCGGTCGCTGGCCTTCACCTCGGCGACGCGCTCGCCGAGCGACTCCTTCATCCAGGTGGTGAGCTTCTTGGTGTCGTCCTCGCTGAGGGCGCCCTCGGCCTTCGGGATGTCGGAGAGCTTCACGTCGCCGTGATCGGCGGCGATGAGCTTCTTGCCGTCGAACTCGCGCACGTTGTTCATCACGTATTCGTCCACGGGCTCGTAACAGAAGAGCACCTCGAGGTTGCGGGCCTTGAAGGCTTCGAGGTAGGGGCCGCTCTCGACTGTCGTTCGGTTGGCGCCGACGAGGTAATTGTTCTCTTTCTGCCCGGCGCCCATGCGCGAGACGTAATCGGCCAGCGACGTATGCTTGG
>JANMVS010000398.1:0-1521 GCA_031392885.1 Verrucomicrobiota bacterium | reverse complement strand
CGCGCGGAGCCAGAAAAGTCAGCTGAGGAAAGATGAACTCGGCCAGCGATTGCCGGACCGGATCATCCCCGATGAGATCCGCGCGCGCCCAGCCCGGACCCTTTTCGACCACGACCAGTCCCGCCGCACCCAGCTCGCGCTCGAGCAGGGATTCATAACCGTACTGGCAGAGGGAGAGCATGCCGCAGCCTTACCCTCATTCGCACCGCCGCCGAGAGGAAAATCTCACCATCAGGTGGAGGCGGGGCCATTAGCCCCGCAAGGCGGGCGCGGCGCAAGTGCCGCCGCGCGGGGCTGCCGGCCCCGCCTCCCGTCCCAAATCAGCCCTGGCCTCCCGTCAGGCACCGCACAAAATCTCCGTGCCTTTTCGGCGGGGCTTTGTTCACTGCAAGGTTCACCATGCGCCCGCCGACTTCCGACCTTCGCATCCGCACCGCCCGACCGCTCCTCTCGCCGGCGATCCTCGAGGAGGATCTGCCGCTGCCCGAGGCGGGCGCGGCGCTCGTGGACCAGGCGCGCCACGCCATCGGCGAGATCCTGTACGGCCGCGACGACCGCCTGCTGGCCATCGTGGGCCCCTGCTCCATTCACGACCCGGCGGCCGCACTGGAATACGCGCATCAGCTCAAGCCCGGCGCCGACCGCCTCAGCCGCGATCTGCTGGTCGTGATGCGAGTCTATTTTGAAAAGCCGCGCACCGTGGTCGGCTGGAAGGGCCTGATCAACGACCCGCATCTCGACGGCAGCTTCCAGGTCAACACCGGCCTGCGCCTCGCCCGCCGGCTGATGCTCGACATCAACGCCGCCGGCCTGCCCATCGGCACCGAGTTTCTCGACACCACCCTCGGCCAATACTACGCGGACCTGGTTTCATGGGCGGCGATCGGCGCGCGCACCACCGAGAGCCAGATCCACCGTGAGCTCGCCTCGGGGCTGTCGATGCCCGTTGGCTTCAAGAACCGCACCGACGGCGACCTGCAGGTGGCGGTGGACGCCATCGTGTCGGCGCGGCACCCGCATTGTTTTCCCTCGCTCACCCGCGAAGGCGCCCCGGCCGTGCTCAGCACTTCCGGCAACCCCGAGGGCCACATCGTCCTGCGCGGCGGCAGTCGCACCGGCCCGAATTACGGCCGCGAGGCGGTGCGAACCGCAACCGCCCTGCTGCTACAATCCGGTTCGCTTCCCGTCGTGCTGGTGGATTGCAGTCACGGCAACAGCGGTAGGCAATACGAACAACAGGTGGCCGTGGCCGCCGATGTTGCGGGCCAGGTCGCCGGGGGCGAACGGGCCATCATCGGCGTGATGCTCGAGAGCAATCTCATCGCCGGCAGCCAGACCCACGAGCCGGGCCGTCCACTCACCCACGGCCAGAGCATCACGGACGGCTGCCTCTCGTTTGACGAAACCCTTCCCGTGCTGGAGCAATTGGCGCAGGCCGTGGCGGCCCGGCGTCTTGGAGGCGGGGCCATCAGCCCCGCAGGGCGCAAGCATCAGGCGTGATATCCCGCGGGGCTGATGGCC
>JANMVS010000392.1:0-3980 GCA_031392885.1 Verrucomicrobiota bacterium | reverse complement strand
AGCCGACCAAGGCGGCGGAGAAGCCCGTCCCGCCGGTCGTCGGCCCGCCGGCCGTGGTGTTGCTGCCGCCTGCGGAAAAATTGCCGCGGGTGATGCTCGGCATCGACGTGCTGGAGGCGGACAAATTCGCCGCCATCGCCGGCAAGAAGATCGGCCTGCTCACGCATCCGGCCGGCGTCAATCGTCGCGGGGAAAGCACCCTCGAGGTCCTCCGTCGTGCGCCCAACACGAAAATTATCACCCTCTTCGCCCCCGAACACGGCTTTGAGGGGCAGATCAAAGCCGGGGATAATTTCGCCGACACCGTTGACCGGCGCACCGGCCTGCCGGTCTACTCGCTGCACGGGAAGAACCGCAAGCCCACCAAAGCCCAGCTCAAGGGGCTCGACGCCTTTGTCATCGACCTGCAGGACATCGGGGTCCGCTCCTACACCTTTAACGTCGTGATGCGTTACGCCATGGATGCCTGCTTTGAAAACGGCGTGGAAGTCATCGTGCTCGACCGCCCCAATCCGCTCGGTGGTCTCAAGGTGGATGGCCCGCCGCTCGATCCCGAAAACATGAGCGGCGTCGGCGCCTTTCCCCGCATGCCCTACGTGCACGGACTCACCATCGGCGAAATCGCCCGCATGGCCAAGGACGGCAACCGCGCCATCTCCGGAATGGCGGTCACCGAGGCAGTGCGGGCCAAGGGCCGGCTCACCGTGATCCCGATGCGCGGCTGGACGCGCGCCCTGCGCTGGCCCGACACCGAATTAAAGTGGGTGCCCACTTCACCCAACGTTCCCAGTTACGAGGCGGTGATCGGCTACGCCATGGTCGGGCTGGGCACGCAGAACAGCGGCTGGACCTGGGGCATCGGCCGGGATTTTCCCTTTCGCGGCATCGGTTTTCCGAAGAAAAGCCCCGACGAGATCATCAAGACCATGGAGGCCTACAAGATTCCCGGCCTGAAGCTGGTGAAGCAGTCGGGCCTCGATCGCGAAGGCAAGCCCATCACCGGGGTGTATGTCCAGCTCGCCGACTGGGAAGCCTGGCATCCCACCGAGTTGTCCTTCTACATGCACAAACAGGCCGCGATCTGGCAGCGGTTGAATCCCTTCGTCACCCTCACGACGGACGAGGCGCGCACCTTCAGGATCCACGTCGGCTCGAACGCCTGGTACGCCGCCCTCAGCCGCGAAGGTGGCCGGGTGAACGTTGCCTCCTTCCTCCAGAACTGGGCGGCGCGGGCGAAGATCTACCAGGACGAAACGAGGAAATTCTGGCTGTACCAGTAGGTATGGCGGAGGGCGGATGCCCAAACCCCGCTGTCATTTCTCACCCCACATCAAGTTTGCGCTGGGCACCGGTGTAGGATTTAAACGCGCATGCCCCAACCGCCCTGTCACGCTCACGCCGGACTGTTAATTTGGCTTTTTCTGCTCCTCGGCCTGACTACCGCCGCTTTCGCGGCGGTACCGGCGACCTTTTTCGATCCCATCGCCGAGACGGAAAAACTGCTCGCCACGATGCCCGCCGAGGCCCGCGCGAAGTCCGATGCCTATTTTGAGGGCGGCTATATCATCCAGGTATGGAATCTAGGGCTCGGCCTCGTTATCGCGTGGGCCCTGCTGAAGTTCGGCGTGCCGCAAAAACTGCGCACGATTGCCGAGGGCCGGCTCAAGAACCGCTATCTGCAAGGCGTGCTCTTCATCGCGATGTTTGAGATCGTGTCGTGGATCACTGACCTGCCCAACGACTATTACACGGGCTTCGTCCGCGAGCACCGCTTCGGGCTGTCCAATCTCTCCGCCGGCGACTGGCTGGGCGAACAGTTGAAGGGCCTCATGGTTGGCATGATTGTTTTCAGCCTGATCGGCTCACTCCTTTACCTGGGCATCCGTAAATCGCCCCAGCGCTGGTGGGTGCGCGCCTCCCTGGCCACGCCTTTCTTCATGATCTTCCTCATGGTGCTGGCCCCGGTCTTTGTCGCTCCGCTTTTCAATAAGTATACCCCGCTCACCGACGCCAAGGTGCGCGACCCCATCCTCTCGATGGCCCGGGCCAATGGCGTGCCGGTGGATAATGTCTACCAGTTCGACGCCTCGAAGCAGTCCAAGCGCATCAGCGCCAACGTCAGCGGCGCGCTCAACACCATTCGGGTCTCGCTCAACGATAATCTGCTCAACCGCTCCACGCCCGGCGAAGTGCAGGCCGTCATGGGCCACGAATTGGGGCACTACGTCCTGAACCACGTTTATAAGGGCGTGGTGTTCTTCACCCTGATATTATGCACCGGGTTCTGGTTCACCCATTGGTTCTACGGCTGGGCCAGCCCGCGGTTTGGCGCCGGCTGGGGCTTGCGCGGGATCGACGACCTCGCCGGCCTGCCGCTGCTCATGGCCGGCCTCAGTATTTTCATGTTCTTCGCCACCCCAATCCGCAACACCATCATCCGCACCCAGGAAGTGGAGGCCGACATCTTCGGGCTCAACGCCGCGCGGCAACCCGACGGATTCGCCACCACGGCGCTCAAGCTTTCCGAATACCGCAAGCTCGCCCCCGGCAAGTGGGAGGAGATTTTCTTCTTCGACCATCCCAGCGGCTACCAGCGGATCCTGATGGCGATGCGCTGGAAAGCCGAGCACCTGGCGGAGCTCAACCCCGCGCCGGCGAAATAGTCCGGCACGCACCCCGACGCGTGAGGCTCGATCCAGACCTCAGCCGGTGGCTAAGCCGTAACAATTCATTCGGAATTTCCCGCGAATGGCACGGATCAAGGCGTTAGAGATAAAACCCGAACCGATCCAATCCCCACCAATCGGTGCGCAATAACGCCAATCTCCTCAAGCGTCTGCACTCTACACCAAGGCCGCCAAGATCACGAAGGCTCGCCTCTGCTCGGGAATTTCTCTGCGGACTTTGCGATCTTCGTGTAAAAGCTTTGGGCGTTCGGTATTAGATCGGTTGGCTCCAGGCTGGTCTTGGCTCTGAAATATCCGGATTGATCCGCGTAATCCGCGGTTTTCTACTGCATGGACACGGCTTGGCCCATGCCCTGGATCGCGGCGGCTACAGGTTGAGCAGGTCGAACGCAAACCGCGCGTTTGCGAGCGGCCAGCTCAAGCGCGTTGGGGTCAACGCGCTCCACCCGGTGCCGGACGGGCCGGCAGATCAGCCCGATTACTTTCCGTGCTGCGCCACCCAGGCGTTGTATTCAGCCCGCGGCATGAATTTAAGCGACGCCGAGTTGATGCAGTAACGCTGCCCCGTCGGGGCCGGGCCGTCGTCGAAGACGTGGCCGAGGTGGCTGCCGTCCACGGCGCTGTGCACCTCGACGCGCACCATGCCCCAGCTGCTATCCCGGGTCTCGCCGACAAACGCCGGCTCGATTGCCTTGGTGAAACTGGGCCAACCCGTGCCGGAATCAAATTTGTCGCGGCTGTCGAACAGCGGCGTGTCGCTGCCGACGGCAAAATAAACCCCATCCTCGTGGTTGTTCCAGTATTCGTTGCGGAAGGGCGGTTCGGTCCCCTGTTTGCGGGCGACATTGAATTGCTCGGGCGTCAGCCGGGCGCGCCACTCGGCCTCCGTGCGCTGAACCTTGGTCTTGCTCATGTCGATCACCACCCGGGAGGGCAGGCCGCAGGCGGATTTCTCATCGCCCGGCGGGCAGTACGGCACGGCTTCTTTTTGGTCTTTGGCTTTCATGGGGGAATCGGCGGCACGCAATCCGCCCGCGGACACGACCGCGGTCGCGGCGAGCAGGACGAGGACGGATAAGGACGACGGGTGCATGGGAGGAGAGGTAGTTGGAAGTTACGTTTTGGCAACCGGCATGGATGCCCTAGCCCGCATGACCGACCAAGTCCCGGACCCACGCGGGCTGAGAGTCGTCGCGCACCGCCAGAATTTCGTGACGAGTGTGAAATATGCGGGCTGGTTCCGCCATATGAGCCCCCCGACCTTGGTTTATTCCGTCCGCACCCGCACCGAGC
>JANMVS010000384.1:0-23936 GCA_031392885.1 Verrucomicrobiota bacterium | reverse complement strand
CGTCTTCAAATAGGATTCTCATCCTGAGCGCAGCGAGAATCTGTTGGAGGGACGGTCTCCGACCGTCTGGGCTGACGCACCAGCAGCCTGCTGGATTCGCAACGCGCAGAATGACCGGCTTCGGAGATGAAATTTATTTTTTGACGTGCGCTAGCCCGGATATTTCATGCTTTGCTCTCCAGCGAAGCCCCCGAATGTTCAGAGATTCGTCCGGCCGTTGTCGGCGCCATGGCATCCGGGCTGATGACAAAATCGCCAGGCGGTTTTTTGTTTTTTAGCCCGCATTTCCTGCCCGCTTTCGATGACACGCGGTCCATCCGTAGTTGGACGAACATAAAAGTCGCTGGGAGTGTGAAATATGCGGGCTAGCAGCCGAATTCCGGGGTTCGTTGGCCAAGAAATTCCGCGTCGCTTTCATATTTCTGTAAAAGCCTGATCCCCGGCGGTAAACGTCGCGTAAATGGCCCCCGCACCCCTAGGCGTACGGAGGAAACCCTGCTAGGGTCGTGCTCGTACTCACATGAACACTACCACGTCTTCCGACACCCACGAGGTTGCGCAACTCGAGAAACTGCGCTTTCAGCTCTCCACCGACATCGAGGCCATGCATCTGAAGGAGGCCAGCCTGAAGGAATATGAGCAACGCCTCCGCCTGCTGGTGGAACAGACCCAGCCCGGTCAACCGGCCGCGCGGCCCGTTCCGCCACCCACCACGCAATATACTGTCCCAAATGGGCCCAGTCGCGCCGAGCTCGATGCGGAATGGGAAAAATATTCCCGCTCGCATGCCCTGCTCGAGGCCGCCCGCCGCGGCCTGTGTGACGACCGAATGGCGGTCAAGGAGCGCGAGGAACGTGTCCAACTCCGCGAGACGGAGATCACGCGCCGCGAAAGCTGGGTGAAGGTCCGCGAGCAGGAACTCAACCTGCTGGCCGCGTCCCTCGCCCAGGCCCGGGAGCAGGCGGTGCTTAAAGCGAAGAGCCCGTTTAACCTGGCGCCCTTTGTGGCCGCCCGCAATCTGCTCACGCGTCACTGCTAACGCACCGGCCGGCGACGAGTGCGCAGCTTCGGCGGCGCGCCCTACCCGTCAGGAGACGGACCCAATCCTCGCTCAGGCGGACTCATGCAGTTAAACAATCATGATGCCGCGAAAATGTTCGCACCAAACGGTGGAACCCGGCCTCCGGACGGGTTGGCTTGATGAGCAGAGAAGAAAACGCGTCCGGAGGCCGCGTTCCACCTGTGGCAACTGGCTGAGCTTTGGCTCAGGCCTTCTCCTGCTCTTCCAGCGTGAGGGTCGCAGTTTCCCAGGCTTTCGTGGCGGCGGCCAGTTGGTCGACGAGCACGCTGAGTTCCCGGTTCAAATGCTGGGCCTTGCCGGGTGAGTTGTAGGTTTCCGGCGCCTCGAGTGCGGCGGTCAGGTCGTTCTGCTTCGCTTCGAGCTGGGCGACCTTTTCCTCGAGATGTCCGACTTCCGTGCGCAGCTTCTTCAACTCGGCCGGGTTGGGCTTCGTGACTTTTGATCCGGCAGTCTTCGGTCCTCGGTCCTCTGTCTTCTGAATGGGCCGGGCGTCGGTGAAGCCGGCGGTCAGCGCGGCGCGGGCGTTGCCGGCCTTGGATTTCTCCAGGTAATAGTCGTAGTCGCCCGCATACGGCGTGAGCCGTCCGCTGTGCACATGCAGCACGGTCTTCGCGAGCTGCCGGATGAAATACACATCGTGGCTGATGAAAATAAACGTGCCCTCGTAATGCTTGAGCGCGTTGACCAGTGAGTCGATCGACGGGATGTCGAGGTGGGTCGTCGGCTCGTCCATCAGCAGGAAATTGGGCGGGTTGACGAGCAGGCGGGCGAGGGCGAGGCGGGATTTTTCGCCGCCGGAGAGGACCGAGACCTTTTTATGGACATCATCCTTGCGAAAGAGGAAGCCGCCGAGCACGGCGCGGGCCTGCTGCTCGGTGAGCTGGTTCTCGTTCGTGCGCAGCTCCATCACGTTTTCGAAGACGGTGAGGTCGAGCTTGAGGTTGTCGGCGCGGTTTTGCGCGAAGTAGCCGGGCACCACGTTGCTGCCGAGGTTGATCTCGCCGCCCTGGATCGGAATGACCCCAGCCAGGATCTTCAGGAGGGTGGACTTGCCGGCGCCGTTCGGGCCGACGAGCACGATCTTTTGCGCGCGCTCGGACTCGAAGTTCAGATCCGTGTAGACCACATGGTCGCCGTAGGCCTGCCGGACATTCTTCAGGTTCACGACCTTGAGCCCGGAACGCGGCGGCTGGGGGAAGCGGAAATTGATTTTCTTGAGGTCCTCCCACGGCTCCTCGACCGCGACATCCTTGAGGCGCTCGATCTGCTTTTCCTTGGATTTGGCGCGCGAGGCCATCGAGGCCTTGGCGCCGAAGCGGTCGACGAATTTCTGCAGATGGGCGATCTCGCGCTGCTGGTTCTTGAACTGCGCGGCCTGCTGCTCCTTGCGGGCGTCCTTCTCGTTGAGGTAGTCGTCGTAGTTCCCGGTGTATTTGTTCAGGGTGCCGCTGCGCAGCTCGAGGATGCCGTTGCAGAGGGAGTTCAGGAATTCCCGGTCATGGGAAATGAGGACCAGACCGCCCGGGTAACGCGTCAGGTAGTCCTGAAACCAGAGCAGCGCCTCGAGATCGAGATGGTTGGTCGGCTCGTCGAGCAGCAGCAAGGCGGGCTCACTCACCAACAGGCGGGCGAGATGGGCGCGCATGACCCAGCCGCCGGAGAAGGACTTGGCTTCCTTTTCGTGGTCGGATTCGCGGAAGCCGAGGCCGGCGAGGATTTTTTTCGCGCGCGGCTCGAGCGTCCAGTCAATGTCGTAGTCGTCATCGTTTTCCGGGACGAGTTTCTTGCCGCTGGTGGCGATCTGCAGGATGGATTCGTCCCGCACCGGGGCGCTTTCCTGGGGCAGGTAGCCGAAGTCGGCGCCGCGCTCCCATTCAATCGTGCCCTCGTCGGGGGTTTCCTCACCCAAGATCAGGTTGAAGAGGGTGGATTTGCCCGCGCCGTTGGGCCCGACCAGGCCGAAGCGGTCGGTGCGCGCAACGAAGAGCGATACCTCGGAGAAGAGTTCTCGGGTACCGTAGGACTTGGCGACATCGGCTAAGGTCAGCATGGAAAACCCGCGAGTGAGCCGCGTCCCGCAGCCGCGGTCAATCGCACACTTGCAATTTTATGGAAGCAACTGGCAGGCAGTGGCCTCCGCCGGACAATGCGCCTCCGGATCAGTGTCCCGGCAGCTTCATGTCGAACTTGACCGCCGCCAGTTGCTCGGGGGCCCGGCCGATCTTGCGTAGGAACGGCAGCCAGCGCGGGTCCTGATAGAGGTTGGAAAATGTCCACTGGTTCGCCGTCAGGCTGATGCCGGGATCGCGGTAGGCGATCGCCTTGTCCAGCCACGCAAAGGCGAGGTCCGGTTCGCCGCGGAAAGCGCAGACATAGGCGATGTTCCAGGCGGACTCCTTCTCGTATTTGCTGATCAATTCAGCCAGGGCCGCATCGGATTCCGCCTTCCGCCCCATCGCATGGTAGACGAGTGCCAGACCATCCAATCGCCAGGGTCCACCGGGTTCCTCCTGCATTGCGGCCAATGCGGCCTTGGTGTCCCCCATCCGCAGATAAACTCCGGCGATGGTATAATGGGCCAGAATCCGTCCCGGCGCCAGTCGCAGCGAGGTCTGAATGGAGGCCAGTCCCTCCGCATTCCGACCCGCGCGGATGTAGGCACCGCCCAAGGTGGCATGGGCCAGGGTGTTCACCGGGTCATGGGCCACGACATATTCCCCGAGGGTGATGACCAGGTCAAACCGGCCGATGCCCCGGGCAAATCTCATGGCTTCCGTCATGATGTCGGTATTGGTCGGCTCCAACTCCAGCGCGTGAGCGAAGTGGCGCGCCGCCGCGGTCAGGTCGCCGTCGTTGACGGTAGCGAGAATCAATCCGAGCCGGGCATAGGCCAGCGCGGAGTTGGGATCGATGGCCAAGGCCTTGTCCACCGCCTCGCGGGCCAGTCGGTAGCCTTCTTCGTTGGTGCGCAGACCGGAGTCGGCCTGATTCGTGTAGCAATCGGCCAGCCCGTCCCAGGCTGCCGCCAGACTGGGATCAGTGGCCAGTGCCTGTTGGTAAAGAGCAACGGCCTGATCAAGGCCTTCCGCCGTGCGCTGGCGGCTCAGCTGGCGGGCCTGCAGCAACAGCGCATAGGCCTTGGGGTTCACGGCCTTTGCCTTGGGCGCGGCGCCCAGCAGGGTGACCTTGAGCTGCGTGACCACGGCGGCGGCGATCTCATCCTGCACGGCGAAGATGTCGTCCAGCGAACGGTCGTAGGTTTCCGACCAGAGGTGCTTGTCCGTGCGGGCGTCGATCAACTGCGCGGTGATCCGCAGCCGGTTGCCGGACTTGCGGACCGAGCCCTCGAGGATGTGGGCGACGTTGAGCTCCCGCGCCACCTGCGCCAGCTTGAGGTCCTTGCCCTTGTAGGAAAAGGCCGAGCTGCGCGAAGTCACCTGCAGCGCGGGAACCTTGGCGAGGAGGTTGAGGAGTTCCTCGGACAAGCCGTCAGAAAAATACTCCTGGTCCTTCGTCTGGCTCATGTCGACGAAGGGCAGCACCGCGATGGATTTGGCCTCGGGGGTGTTGGCCGGTGCGACGACGGATTCGGGGGCCTTCGGGGTCGCGGCGGGAGCAGTGACTGGGGCCGGAGCCGACTCGGGCTTGGTGGCCGGCCGGAGGAGGACGAAGACGACCAGCGCAACGACGGCCACGCTGAGCGTCACGGTCAAAACGGGAAAGCCGGCCTTGGCGGGAGCGGCGGGCGCCGACCGTGATGCGTGCGGGTCGGCCTTGGCTCCGGCGTCCGTGGCCCGCGACGGCTGCAGCAGCCGCTTCACCTGTTCAACAAACTGCGGGGTGGGCTCGCCGTTGCTCAGTCGCGTGCATTGCGCCTTGAGGAACTGCTCGGGCACGTTGGCGGCGGACTCCTTGGTGTCATCGATCAGTACGGGAACAAGGAAAGCGCGATTTTCCGCCATGTCATGCGTGCGATCCACTGCCAGCTTCCACTCGCGCCGGAAGTAGCCTTCCTCCCGCGCCTGCGTGTTGGCGGAGATGATCGGGATGAACAGCATGCACTCGCGGATCTGCTTCTTGATTTTCACATCCCACGCGTCGCCGCCGCGCAGCTCGCTCGCGTCGAACCAGACCTCCACCCCGAAGGCGCGGAGGGCCTCGGCAATGTGCCGGGCCGGCTCGCTATCCTCGCGGGCGTAGGAGATGAAGACAGCGCCGGTGAGGCGGGATTGCTCGGCCATAGGTTGCCGCTACTGATGCCGGGGCAGTCGGGGACTGGCCAGTCCAAAACCAGCCGGCCGGTGCCCAATCCTCCGTGATTCCGCAGAAGGATTGGCCACAAAAAGCACAAAAGCAGAAAAGTACAGATCCGCGGGGCAAGCCCCGAGGCATTTGACCAATCCCATATTGATTCCGATTCCGCCGTGGTCCGGGGCGCTCCCCGGACCGTGCGAACGATCCAAGCCGGAGCTCACCTTGAAGGCTTCATCCTTGGATGAAGCCATTAGTGGTCAACTCCTCCGGGGCTGGGGGGCGTGCGCAAACCTTCACCCACTGGAACCAGCGGAGAACCAGTTATTGGTATAAGTTTACAGCAAAGTCAGCGCCACGGCACCCGCCACGGCCAGCGCGCCGCCGGCCAGCGAGCGCTTGGAGGGCCGCTCGCCTTCGAGCCAGTAGGCAAAAGGAATTACCATCAGCGGGGTTGTCGCGGTGATGGGCAGGACAATGCCGCTGGGTACGGTGGCCAGGGCCATTTGGAACGCGCCCATGCCCAGCACCGGCCCGGCCAGGCCGTGCGCCAGCACCCAGAGATAGCCGGAGGGCCGCGGGGTTACCAGCGAGGGCCCGGTCTCCACCACCCATCCGCGCTGGATCTGATGGTGCAGCAGGTACCACAGGAGAGTGAGAGCAAAGCCGCCCACCACGCGCGGAAAGGCGGCGGAGAGGCCGTCGATGGGCACGCCCGCGGCCGCGGCCAGCGCGAAGCCTTTGCGACTGAGCACGGCGCCCAGGCCCTGACCGATGGCGGCCAACGCGCCAAAGATGACGCCCACGCTCCGCACTTTTACCTTGGGCGGATCTTTGCGGGTGGGCATGAGCGCCACCATGATGCCCGCGAGGATCACGCCGCTGCACAGCAACTGGGCGGGGGACAACCGCGTGCCGAGCCACAGCCGTTCCACGACGATGGCGACGGGCACGGACAGGCATTGCATCATCATGATCGTCAGCCGCGAGCCGAGCAGGGGCAGGGTGGCGAAGAAGGCGATGTCGCCGAGGCCCATGCCGACGATTCCGCTGAGGAGAAAGATCGAAAGGGCGGCACCGGATAAGACGTGCCCAAAAGTCAGGGTCCACCCGCCGAGAAAAAACAGCCCGATGAGCAACCGCCCGAGGTTGGCATGAACCGTGCCCACCGTCCGCTGGCTGCGGTTGGCCAGTACGGTCGAAAAGGAAAACAGCAGCGTGGTGGCGAAGGCGTAGATCATGCGGGGAGGGAAAGGCAAAGCCGCAAAGCGCGGCCAAGGGCAATGCAACATTCGCCGGGATGCCCGTTGGCCTGCGGCCGCGGATCAGCTCCCAACGGCCAGCCCGATTTGGCCTGGTCACCAACTCCTCAAGGCGACCCCTGCAGGAAGTACTTCTGCTCCCAACCGAGCAACTGCTTGATCCGCGCGTTGGAAATCAAGGCCTGCCGGCCGGCGAGGTTCTGCTTGAACTCCGCCACACCGGGCAGAAACCGCTTGATGAGCTCCGCCGTGGGGAGATTCGACGAGGTGTCATCGGCGGCGATGATGACGGGCTCGCAACCGAGGCCATTTTTCTCGATGCCGAGACGGCAGGCGATGGCGAGGTCGCGCGCATCGATGTAGGACCAGAGAATGCGCAATCGATCCTCGGGGTGGGCGAAGCGCGCCTTGATCGGCGCGTGGTCCTCGGGGCAAATGACATTGCCGATGCGGTAGGAGAGGATCTGCGTGCCGTCCCGCCGGTGGAACATCGCGGCGGTGACCTCGTTCACGACCTTGGTGAGGCCGTAGGTGTCCTCCGGCAGCTGCGGGTGGGCTTCGTCGAGCGGCAGGTAGCGGGGTTCGAAAAATTTGTCGGCGAAACAGAGGCCATAGGACGACTCGCTGGAGGCGATGACGGCCTTCCGGATGCCGAGCAGGCCGCACGCCTCGAGGACGTTGTAGGTGGTGAGGGCGTTGACGCGAAAAATCTCGTCGTTGGGCTGCTCGTGGGCGCGCGGGATCGCCGCCAGATGGATGACACCGGCGTAAGGCGCACGATTGCCGGTGCCGTGCGGCGAGAAGGCGGTGACGACCTGGCCGAGCTGCGTGAGGTCGGCGACGATGGTGCGGCCCAGTGGGACGGCCGGGCGTCGGGTGTCGACGTTGACAACGTCGTAGCCCTCGGTGACGAGGTGTTGAACTACCCAGTGGCCGGCCTTGCCGCTGCCGCCGGTGACGATGATACGTTTGGTGCTCATGAGAGGAAGGGTTCGGGGCTGGCAAGTTGGAGCCATACCGTGGCACGTTTTCCGCGACCGGTGCAACGAGATTGCTCCGAGGGGTCGGAGCGATCCCGCGGCCGCGCGTTGCGGTCAGGGCGTCGCGCTCAAAACCACCGATGGACACCGATTGACCCAGAGACAGAATGAAAACCGTCCGACCAACGAAACTTCGCTGCGTCACTGCTTGGCGAGCAGTCTCAAGCTCTTAATCTCGGCGTTCCGGCCCTCTTATTAATCCGGGTGTATTTGGGTCCAGCGGTGGTTCAACTGCCTGGATCGGGCTATGGACGTGTAGCAGGTATAAATAATACCTGAAGAACGCAGCGGGGAAACCAGGTTTGCTGGCACTTTAATGCCATCATCTGCGAGGTGACTGCTCCTGGCTCCACGCTTGTGCTCCAACATTCTGTTTTTGCGCTTTTTGTCGAAGAGCCTGGGCTGGTCGAATGGGTGGCCAATCCTTCCGGGGTATCAAGGAACAGCTCAGCGCTGGCCCGGATATCCCGAGCAGCCGTGAATGCGGAAAAAGATTTGGCCCAGGGTGTGGTTTCGGTTGCGAGAAGAGGGTGAAATATCCGGGCTAGCCTGCGGCTGATGGCAACCGGTTTCGTCCGCCGGCGCTTTTCGGGAAAATTGGTTCGCGCGTCCCGCCTCCCGGCGTTTTCCTCGGCGGCAACATGTCCGCTCCCGCCCCGCTCCGCATCGCATTCATCGGCACTGGCGTCATGGGCCGCAGCATGGCCGGTCATCTCGCCGCCGCCGGCCACGCCCTGCACGTCCACAACCGCACCCAGGCGAAGGCCGCCGATCTCCTTGCGGCCGGCGCCACGTGGCACGACTCGGCCGGCAGCGCGGCGGCGGCGGCCGAGGTCATCATCACCATGCTCGGTTTCCCCACCGACGTGGAAAATTCCTACCTCGCGCCCGGCGGCATCATCGCGCGGGCCCCGGCCGGCGCGTTGCTCATCGACATGACGACGTCGAGTCCGGCGCTGGCGCAGAAAATTTCCGCCGCGGCTGCCGCGCGCGGCTTGGCGGCACTCGACGCCCCGGTCTCAGGCGGCGACCTCGGTGCCCGCGAGGCCCGTCTCGTCATCATGGTCGGCGGCGAGGCGGCGGCTTTCGCCCGCGCCCAGCCGCTCCTGGCCTTCATGGGAAAAAATATCGCGCTCCTGGGCGCGGCCGGTGCGGGGCAGTATTGCAAGATGGCCAACCAGATCGCGGTCGCCGTGGGCATGGTCGCGTGGTGCGAGGCGCTCGCCTACGCGAAGCAGGCGGGCCTGGACCCCGCCGCCGTCCACGCAAGCATCAGCGGCGGCGCGGCGGGTGGCTGGGCGATGACCAACCTCGCGCCACGGGCGCTCGCGGAAAACTATGCGCCCGGGTTTTATGTGAAGCACATCTTGAAGGACATGCGCATCGCCCTCGAGAGCGCCGCCGAGCTGAAGCTCGATCTGCCCGGCCTCGCGGGGGCGAAGAAACTCTACGACCAGGTCGCGGCGCGTGGCTGGGAGGACTGCGGCACCCAGGCGCTCTACCGGCTCTACACCTCGCTCTAACCCATGAAACCCTCCCCTGATTTCCGCTCCCGCGTCCTCGCCCGCGAATGGCTCGCCGGCGGCTGGCTCAACCTCGGTTCCCCGGTCACCACCGAAGTCGCCGGCAACCTCGGCTACGATTGGCTGCTGCTCGACCACGAGCATGGCCCCGGCGGCGAGGACACGATGCTCGCGCAGTTGCAGGCGGCCTCCGCCACGTCCGCCGTGCCCCTCGTGCGCATCGCGGCCAACGAGGCCGTCCGCTACAAGCGCGCCCTCGATATGGGCGCGCACGGCGTGATGACGCCCTACATCAACACCGCGGCCGAGGCGCTGGCGATGGTCGCCGCGATGCGCTACCCGCCGCTCGGCTTCCGCGGCGTGGCGAAGTTCCACCGCGGCGCGGCGTTCGGCGGCGACTTCGAGGACTATTACCTGCACGCCCATGAGCGCATTCTGGCCATCGCCCAGATCGAGACGCCCGACGCCGTGGCCAACGCGGCCGCCATCGCCGCGGTGGACGGGATCGATGTGCTCTTCGTCGGCCCGACCGATCTCAGCTACAACCTCGGCATCCGTGACCAGCTCGACCACCCGCGCTTCCTGGCGGCGGTCCACACCGTGGTGACGGCCGCCCACGCGCACGGCAAGGCCGCCGGCATTCTGGTCCACTCGGCGCCCCTGGTCGCAACGTGCCGCGAGTGGGGCTTCACGTTCGTCGCCCTGGGTAGCGATGGCGGCGCGGTCCGGGCGGGGATGGGGCAAAACCTGCAGGCGTTGCGCGCGAAATAACCGGCCCTGCGGATCGTCGCCCTGCCGCGCGGCCCCGGCCTGGGCGTGGAGCTGGACCGCGCCGCGCTCGCGCGGGCCCACGCCAATTTCCGACGGGCCGGCCTCGCCGAGCGCAACGACGGGGTCGAAAGGCAGAAGCAGATTCCCGGTTGGAAGTTATCGGCCACGCGCTGGTGATATTTTCCGCGGCCGGGGCCGGGGCTTTGCAACGTGGGCAATCTGTGCTTCATTGCCCGCTCGCATGAGCAACCTCCTCGCCCGGGAAAAATCACCTTATCTGCTGCAGCACGCGGACAATCCCGTGGCGTGGCGGCCCTGGGGCCCGGCGGCGCTGGCCACGGCGCAGGCCGAACAGAAGCCCATCTTTCTCAGCATCGGGTACTCGACCTGCCATTGGTGCCACGTCATGGCACACGAGTCGTTTGAAAATCCGGCGATCGCCGCCGTGCTCAATCGCGATTTCATTCCGGTGAAGGTGGATCGCGAGGAGCGGCCCGATCTCGACCGGGTTTACATGGCCTATGTGCAGCAGAGCACCGGACACGGCGGCTGGCCGATGAGCGTGTGGCTGACGCCCGAGGGGAAACCGTTTTTCGGCGGCACTTATTTTCCGCCGGACGACCGGCACGGGCGGGCGGGCTTTGTGACCGTGCTCAATGCGATCACCCGGCACTGGGCGGAGCAGCGGACAAAAATCCTCCACGGCGCCGACGAGGTGGTCGCGGCGCTGCAGCGCTCGGCGGTCGAGGGTGGGGCCCACGAAATCAAACCGGAGGGCGCGCCGGTCCCGCTGCCCGAGGCGGCGACAAGGGCGTTAGCCTTGGCGGCCGGGGATGCGTTTGAAAAATGCCAGCAGTATTTCTACGAGGCGCATGATCCGACCTGGGGGGGATTTGGCGGGGCGCCGAAGTTTCCCCGGGCCGCGGTCCTCAATTTTCTTTTTCGAACGGCCGCCCGGCAGGGCGCTTCAGCCGAACTTGGGGCCAACGCCGTGCAGATGGCGGGGCACACCCTGCAGAAAATGGCCGAGGGCGGGTTGCACGACCATCTGGGCGGCGGCTTCCACCGGTACTCGGTCGACGAGCAGTGGTTCGTGCCGCATTTCGAGAAAATGCTCTACGATCAGGCCCAGATCGCCCTGAATTATCTCGAGGCGAAACAGGCGACCGGCCGCGAGGTGTTCGCGTGGGTGGCGCGGGGGATTTTTGACTATGTGCAGCGCGATCTGACGGGTCCGCACGGGGGATTTTATTCGGCGGAGGACGCGGACAGTGCGCTGCCCGACGAGCCGTCCGTCAGCGCAGGACACGGCACGTCCGGAGGACTCGCCCTGCCGGTTGGGAGACCGGCGCATGCGGAGGGCGCGTTCTATGTGTGGGCGAAGGCGGAGCTGGATCTGGTGCTGGGGGCGGATGCGGAATTCTTCTGCTCGCACTTCGGGGTGAAAGCCGACGGCAATGTCGCGCACGATCCGCAGGCTGAATTCACCGGCAAGAACATCCTGCGGCAGCGACAGTCGCTGGTCATCACGGCGCGGGAGTTTGATGTGGAGATCGGGGCCGCAAGCGAGAAACTGCTTGGCTGTCTGGCGAAGCTGCGCGCGGTGCGGGTCGCCCGGCCCCGGCCGCATCTCGACGACAAGGTCATCACCGCGTGGAACGGGCTCATGATTTCCGCGTGGGCCAAGGGGCATCAGGTGCTGGAATGTCATCCTGAACGGACTGAAGGATCCAGCAGGACATCCGGGGGCGATCACGCTGATGGATTCTTCGCTGACGCGCAGAATGACAAGCAGGTGGAGCGGCCCTGCCTTTTGGCGGCCACGCGGGCGGCGGAATTTATTGAGCGTGAACTGTACGATCCGGCGACGGGGGTGCTTTATCGCAGTTGGCGGGAGGGGCGGAGTGACATCGCGGGGTTTGCGGAGGACTATGCTTATCTCATCCAGGGCTTGCTCGATCTGTACGAGGCGGGTTTCGCCATCCGTTGGCTGCAATGGGCGGAGAAGCTGCAGGCGAAGATGGATGAGCTTTTCTGGGACGCCGGCCCCGTTCGACCGGCTCAGGGCGGGCCCGGCGGCGACAAGGGCAAGAGCCTTGGCGGTTATTTCAACTCCCGGGCGGACGATCTCACGGTGATCGTCCGGTTGAAGGAGGATTACGATGGAGCGGAACCGGCGCCGAATTCAGTGGCGGCGTTGAATCTGGTCCGGCTGGACTGGATGATCGGAACGGTAGAGCGAACCGCCCCCGGTGAGCCGTCCGAGCCCGGCTCGTCCATCCGCCTTCGCCCAGGCTATGGCGGACAAGGAGGACTCGCCTTACCTTCCACGGGGGACGGCGCGCCCGGCGGTCACGCCCTGCCTTCAGCCGGGAACGGCTCGTCCGGAGGACTCGCCCTGCCTTTTGCCGCTCGAGCCCGCCTGATCATCGAGGCCTTCCGGCCCCAATGGAGTCGGGCGCCGCAGGCGTTGCCCCAGATGCTGGTGGCGCTGGAAATGCTCCTGGCGGAGCCACGGACCGTCGTGCTGGCGGGCGATCCGGCGTCGGCGGATTTTCGGGCGCTCGCGTCGGTGCTCCATCCGGGGCTCGGGCCGCGGATGGTGATACTGGCCGCAGATGGAGCCGACGGCCAGCGCTGGCTGGCAGCCAGGCGGCCCTATCTGGCGGAAATGAAGCCCGAGAATGGACAGTCGGCTGCTTTTGTGTGCAACAATTTCACCTGCCACGCGGCGGTGCGGACCAGGGATGAGTTGCTCGCGGCTCTGGACTGGCCGCGATTGGGATTCAGTCTGGCTACCCACGGGCCCGTAAGATAGCCATAGTCCATTGAAGAACGAGGCACTGGATTCCACCCTTCGCCGCGGGCTGGCTATCGTCGGCAGCGGGTTGGTCGGACTTGGGTTGGTGGTGCTGGCCGGCCGGTTCGGAGGCTGGCCAATCCTGGTGACGCTCGTACCCGGGAGCGTGCCAATGGCGTTTCCCGCTGCGGTGGCCTTTCTGTTCGCCGGCTGGTCGTTCGTGGGGCACGCTGCCGGCAGCCGAAAAGGGGCCCTGATGTTCGGCGGACTCACGGTCGCCGCGGGCCTCGGTGCACTGGTCATCTATTTTATCGCGGCGCCGCTGGGCATCGGCGGCTTCCCGTACAATCCGCAGGACTTCGGGGTGGGCGTCCGGTTCGACGGCCGGATGTCGCCAAACACGGCTGCCAACTTCGCCCTGCTCGGCTTGATGCTCTGCGAGATGGCAAAGCCGCGCCCAGCGGCGCGCGTGCTGCTGGTCATAAGTTCGGTAGTTCTGGGGGTGGCATTCCTCTCGCTCTACGGCCACTTCACTGGATTGCGCCTCACATTTTTCTGGTGGCGCTACACCGGCATGGCCCTCCATACCGCCGGGGGGTTCACCATCGCGGCGGGCGCCATCCTCCATTGGATCTGGCACCGGATGCCGGTCCCGCAGCGGGATGCCATGCGCTCGCTGCCGTTCTTCGCCATCGCGGGAATCGTGCTCTTGGTGGTGGGCGCCACCACCTACACCAGCAACGACCAGCAGAAAGAATCTGCGCAGCGGGTGACGCACAGCTACGAGGTGATCGCTTCGATGAACTACGCCGCACTCTGCGTCACGCGCATGGAGTCCGCAGCGCGGGCCTATGAGCTGGGCCATGATGAAAGCCTTGCCACCTTCTATGGTGACATGGAGGGTCGCTTGCGGGCGGAGCTGTCCCACCTGCGGTTTCTGGTGGAGGTTGATCCTGGCCAACGGGCCAACGCGCAACGGCTCGAGAAGCTGATGGTGGCCCAGCGCCAGGATATGCGGGAAACGATGGATGAGGCCCGCGCCGGCGGCCGTCCGTTTACCCCCGGCAATTTCCAGCGGCCCACGGGGCCCGCCCGCATGCAGGAGATCCGCAAGCACACAAACTACATGGAGGAATACGAGCGGGCGGTGCTGGCGCAACGCGTCGCCGAGACCGAGCGCATCGCGGACCAGACCAACCGCATCATCGTGCTCGGCAACGCCATCGGCCTCGTGTTCTTTGCCGCGGCGCTGCTTGTCATCCGCCGGGCCGAGCGGGCGCGCGCGGCGGTACAAGAGGAATTGCGTCTGGCCAACGACAGCCTCAGCCAGCGCGTGCAGGAGCGGACGGCGCAACTGCAAGTAGCGGTGGACCAGTTGGTCGAGCGCGAGCGCAGCCGCCGCTTCCTCGCCGACGCCATGCCGCAGCTGGTCTGGACCACCCAAGCGGCCGGTCCAGCGGAATCCTTCAACCGTGGTTGGTGCGACTACACCGGACTGAGCGAGAAGGAGTCGATGCGCGACGACTGGTCGCACGTGCTGCATCCGGACGATCTGGCCAAAACCTATCAGGCCTGGCGATTGGTCCTGGCCTCCGGCCTGGAAGGCGGGGACGAATACCGGCTGCGCCGGGCCAGTGATGGTGCCTACCGGTGGCATCTCTGGCGGGCGCGCCCGGAGTATGATGCGGACGGCCACCTCGTCCGCTGGGTTGGCACTTCGACGGACATCCACAACCAGAAGGCGCAGAATGAGGTGCTTGAGCAGCGTGTGCGTGAGCGCACCGCCGAGTTGGACAATGTGACCCGCCTGCAGCGCGCGGTGCTCGACGGCACGGCCGTCAGTATTATCGCCACGGATCCGTCGGGCCTCATCACGGAATTCAACTCGGGTGCGGAAAAGATGCTTGGCTACCGGCGCGATGAGATGGTGGGCCGCCAGACGCCGCTGCTTCTCTATCTGCCGGACGAGGTCGGGGCGCACGCCGCCGAACTCAGCCAGGAGTTAGGCCGGACGATCGAGCCCGGTTTCGAGGTGTTTGTCGCGCTCTCGCAACAGAACGAGGTGCACACGCGCGAGTGGACCTATGTGCGCAAGGAGGGCAGCCGGCTGCCGGTGCAACTGAGTATCTCGCCCCTTAAAGACACGGCTGGCCGGATCACCGGATATCTCGCCATCGCCTATGATTTGTCCGAGCGCAAGGCCGGCGAGCGGGCCTTGCGCAACAGTGAGCAGCAACTAAAAGACATTTTCCATTCTATGACGGAGGGCTTGGTATTGCATGACAAAACGGGCGCCATCATTGACTGCAACGATGCCGCCGAGTCCATCCTCGGACTGACGCGCGACCAGATGATGGGCCGCACTTCCTTAGACCCGCGCTGGAAGGCGTTGCACGAAGACAAAAGCATTTTCCCGGCGGAAATGCATCCGGCAATGGTTACGCTGCGCACCGGCCAACCGCAACGGGGGGTGGTGATGGAAGTAAGCAAGGCCGATGGGTCGAGCCGGTGGATTTCCATCAACAGCGAACCGATGCCCGGGCCGGACGGCACGGTGCAGACCGTGGTCGTGAGTTTCTCGGACATCACGGCTCGCCGGCAGATGGAACTGGCGTTGCGCGAAAGCGAGGAGCGCACCCGGCTTTTTGCCGAGCATGCGCCAGCGTCGGTCGCGATGTTCGACCGGCAGATGTGCTATCTTGTGCACAGCCGGCAATGGCTGACGGATTACAAGCTGGCGGGAAAGTCGATCATCGGGCGGTCGCATTACGAGGTTTTCCCGGAAATTGGCGAAGAATGGAAAGAGATTCACCGCCGCTGCCTGGCCGGTGGGGTGGAGACGTGTGAGGCCGACCACTTCGAGCGGGCCGACGCCACCGTCCAGTGGCTGCGATGGGAGGTCCGTCCGTGGTTCAACAGTGCCAAGGCCATCGGCGGGATCGTGATGTTCACCCAGGACATCACTCGCCAGAAGCAGCTTGAGGACAATCTTGCCCGCGCCCGTGACCAGGCCCTCGAGGCTTCGCGGCTGAAGTCGGGGTTCCTCGCCAACATGAGCCATGAGATCCGCACGCCCATGAACGGCATCATCGGAATGTCCGGCCTGCTGATGGATACGACCCTCTCCGAGTCACAGCGCAAGATGGGACAGGCGATCCAGAGCAGCGCCGAGAACCTGCTCGTCATCATCAATGACATCCTGGACTTCTCCAAGATTGAGGCCGGCAAGCTTAGCGTGCAAATCGCACCCTTTGATCTGAAGCAGACGCTGACGGAATGCCTCGCCCTGCTGTTGCCGCAGGCCCAGGCCAATGGGCTGGCGCTGAACTCCGATTTTGACGAACGACTGGCGATGGCGCTGCAAGGTGACGCCGGGCGCATTCGCCAGGTACTCATCAACCTGGTGGGCAACGCGGTGAAATTCACGCCGCAGGGCGGGATCGCCATCAGGATGAGTTTGGTGCGGGAAGAGGCTGACCGGGTGGTCGTTCTCACGGAAGTGCGCGACACGGGCATTGGTATTCCCGCCGAAGCGCAAGCTAAACTCTTTCAGCCGTTCACCCAGGCCGACGGTTCCACCACCCGGCGTTACGGCGGCACAGGCCTGGGTTTGGCCATTTCCAAGCAATTGGTCGGACTCATGGGGGGAACAATCGGATTCAGCAGCACCGACGATGTGGGTTCGGTCTTCTGGTTTGAGCTTCCCTTTTTGAAGCACCTGAAGGGTCCGGCGTCACCCTTGCCGGGTCCAAACAGGCCTGCGACAGCATCCCCTTTTGGGGGCGGGCTTCAGCTGCTACTGGCGGAAGACAACGAGACCAACCGTCTGGTGGCCCGGCTGATGATGGAGAAAATGGGGCACCGGGTGGATTTTGCGGAAAATGGCGCAGTTGCCCTGCGCCTGCTGGCCGAAAACCGTTATGATGGGGTCCTGACGGACTGCCAGATGCCGGTGATGGACGGCTACACACTGACCCGCCACATTCGGGCGGGTGAAGTACCGGGCCTGAATCCACGGATCCCGATCATTGCCCTCACGGCCTATGCGATGTCCGGTGACCGAGCCAAGTGCCTGGCCGCCGGCATGGATGACTATGTGCCAAAACCGTTGCGCAAGTCGGAACTGCAGCAGGCGCTCCATCGGTGCGGGCTCCAGTTCAAGCCGCCCGTCGGGCCGGAAACGGCAGAAGCAGGACCGGAAACGGCGGGCGTGCTGCTCACCGAGCAACTCGCGGAACTCAGGGAATTGCCTGGCCGTCAGCATGCCACGCTGCTGCAGGATTTGATTGAAATCTTCCTGCGGGATACCCCGCTGGCGCTGGCTGCATTGCGCCCGCTGGCTGACCAAGGCTCCAAGCAAGATTTCACGCTGCTGGTCCACCGGCTGGCGGGAAGCTGCGCCAGTCTCGGCGGTGCGCGAATGCGCGATGCCGCTCGCTCGGCCGAGCAGGCGGGCGCGGCCGGGGCCTGGGCGGAAATGCCGGCGAGGCTGGCCGCCCTGGAAGCCGAGTGGCAGCATCTCCGGCTTGCCTTGGTCCACATCCAGTCGAAACTCGCCCCATGAAAGTGCTGATCGCTGAGGATGACTTGATCGCCTCGCGCGTGCTGGAGGCGACGCTGCGCAAGCTCGGCCACGAACCGGTGGTGGCGGGCGACGGCGAAGAAGCCTGGACGTTACTCGGCGCATCGAACCTCCGCGTGGTCGTCAGCGACTGGCTCATGCCCCGCCTTGATGGATTGGAACTCTGCCGCCGCATCCGCGCGGAGGAAGGTCGGTACGTTTACTTCATCCTCCTGACCGGCATGTCCGCTTCGGAAGAAAACCAGCATCTGGCGGTGGAGGCCGGCGTGGACGATTTTCTGGTCAAACCCATCAAGCTGCAGGAGCTTTGGATGCGTTTGCGCGTGGCGGAGCGCATCCTCCAAATCACCACCCAGGTGAGGCAGTTGGAGTCAATTTTGCCGATGTGCAGCTATTGCCGGAAGGTGCGCGATGACAAGGATTACTGGCAGCAAATCGAGAGTTATCTCGACACCCACACGGGCACGAGTGTCAGCCACGGGGTTTGCCCGGAATGCATGGAAAAGACGGTGAAGCCCGAGCTGGCAAAGCTGCGCCTCGGGCTGCCGCCTAGCAGCCTGTCGGACTTGCAATAAACGCGGCGTATTCTATCCCAAAACCGGGCTCGATGATGAGCGTCACTTCCCCCACTGGCCTGCTAGCCCGGATATTTCACACTCGTCACGAAATTTTGGCGGTGCGCGACGACTCTCAGCCCGCGTGGGTCCGGGACTTGGTCGGTCATGCGGGCTAGCGTTTGAGTGCGGCGTGAACGAGGCGCTGGTCGCCATCGTTCGGGGCGGGTTTCAGCCCAAGTACGGCGCAGAGCAGGTTGTAGACGTGAATATTGTCGAAGGCCTCGAGCACCGCGCCGCGGCGAAACGCCGGACCCTGCGCCACGAAAAGCGCCCCCATGTTGGTTGTCTCCGGATCCCAACCGTGGGTGCCACGGGAATAGGTCAATACGCGGTTGGGCCAGCCGGTTTTCTGCTCGAGATTCCAATGGTCGTCGCAAATCAGCACGACGGGGGAAATGCGGTCACTGGCGCGGTAGTGGAGGTGGGCCGGCACTTCCTCGCGCAGATAAACCTTCACCTGCGGCGGCGCCTTGGCCCGGATGCTGGCCACGAGCTGCGCGGCGGTCACGGTGCCGGGCTTCGGTCGCACCCCGCCATACGGGCCGGTCTGTTCGACCTGCACGGTCTTGAGATCCATCAGGTCGTCGAGAAAGACAACCTGCTCCGGGCCGCATTCCGACATGCCGTGATCGGCGACCACGACGAGGTTGACCTGATCGCGCCGGCCGCGGGCGGTGAGGCCGGCAAGCAACCGGCCAACCGCATCGTCGGCTTCCTTCACGGCCGCGCGGGTCTCGGGCGCGGCGGGGCCGAATTGGTGGCCGGCATGGTCGACGATATCAAAATAGAGCGTGGCCAGCCGGGGCCTTTGCGCCGGGGGCAAATCCAGCCAGGCGAGCAGTCCGTCCACCCGGGCCGGGCTCGGCATTTTTCCATCGAAGGGTTTGTACAGGGTGGGAAGGATGCCGTGATGGGCGGTTTCCGAGCCCGGCCAGAAATAACACGCGCTGCGCACGCCCTGCTTTTCGGCGGTGATCCACACCGGTTCGCCTCCCATCCACCATTTCTCCTCGGTCTTTGCCATGCTGAACATCTCGCCGAAGGCCGGATCCCAAAACCAGTTGCCCACAATGCCGTGGTGTTCCGGGCGCAGACCGGTGACGAGCGTATAATGATTGGGAAAGGTTTTGGAGGGAAAGCTGGGGTTCATCCGCTTCGCCCGCACGCCGCCGGCGGCGAGTTGCCGGAGCACCGGCGCATCGTATTGGTCGAGGTAGTCCCAGCGAAAACCGTCGATGGAAATAAGGATGAGGGGAATTGGCGTGATGGGCCTTGCGGGAGGCGTCGCACACGCGGCGAGCAGCAGGCTGGCGAGCCCGGCAATTAGGATCAAAACAGGGACATGCGGCTTCATTATTCACCCCAAGGTTGGCAAGGAGGCGAAGGAGTTAAAGATTATCTTGGCGTCCTTGGCGTCCTTGGTGTGAAATTCCGCCAATGAATGAAATCGAGCGCTGGACCAGGCTGGAGGAACGCTACGCGCATTTGCAGCGGCACAGCACCGAGCAGGACAAGGTCATGCTCCAGTTGAGCGAGGAGGTCGCCAAGCTGCGAAAGGATCTCGCCGGGCTGCGCGCCCAGCGCGCCAGTGAATCGGATCCGGGCGAGGGCCCTGACGAGCGCCCGCCGCATTATTGAGGGCGTATATTCAAACTCCTTAAACTCTCAAACTCGGTCATTCTGAGCCGGAACGATGCAGTCGAAGGTGGAGCGGCTTGCCCTCAAGACGCTTTCCCCGCAGCGAAAGTCCTTCAACGCGTTGGGGACAACGCGTTCCACCTTGTTTGCTGAAATGTTCCTCGGGGAGAAACTCGACTGCATCGTCCCGGCTGAGCGCAGCGAAGAATCCAGTTTGATCATCGGGTCCCTAGGCAAGCTGCGTGGATCCTGATGGAGTCTTCGCTGAGCTCAGAATGACAAACCGAGATTTGAATACGCGCCCTAGAACAGCGCCGTGACCTCGACGTGCTTGCCGGGCTCCAGGGTGACCTCTCCGGTCAGGGCCTCGGTCTCATCATTCTTATAGAGTTTGCAGGCGATCGGCGCGGTGGCGGCGTTCGTGGCCCAGCCCCATTTGCCGATGGATATGAACTGCATGGGCTCACCCTTGTTCCAGTTCAGGCCGGGGCCGTCGCCGCGGATGAAAAGCTTGTTGCCGATGCCGATGTAGGCGGTGGCGAGCAACCGGGTGGCGCCGTCGGACGAGGCGGCCGCTTCGACCGGCTCACGGCTGGCCGCTTCGACGGGCTCATCGCTGCTGGTGGGAGCGGCCGTCGGTTCGCGAGGGGTGTCCGGGAAAGCGGGTTCGCCGTCACTGCTGCCACTTTCCACGGCGGGCGCGGCGTCCTCGGTCTTCGGTTTGCGTGGGGCCCGCGGTTTTTTCGGCTTGGGTTCCTCGATGCCGGCGGCCGATTCGCTGCTGCTCACGGATTCGACGACCGGAGAAGGTTCACTCTGGAGCGGCGGTCGATGACCGCCGTCATCCGCCGGCGTGGCGTCCTCACGGCGGTCAGGGACCGCGGCGACAGCAGGAGCCGGCCGTTCCGCGGCGACTTCCAGTCGGGTGAGCTTGGTGTCCAGGGCGGCCAGGACGGTGGCGAGCCGGGCTTCCGCGGCGGAGAGTTGCTTGCGGGTGGCGGCCTCCAGCGCGGCCCAGTCGGCGGTGGCCTGGTGGATCTTGTCCGCGACGGCCTTGAGTTGCACGCTGTTGGCGGCGCGCAGCTCGACGAGTTCCTGTTCGAGCGCTTCCCGGTCGTTATTTTCCTTTTCCGCGAGCGCCTCGTTAAACTCAGCGAGCTTTTCCTGCATGCGGTAGGGCAGGTTCTCGGCGGCGTGGGCGGTCTTGTGCACGGCTTCCTCGACCGATTTGATCTGGGCGGCGGCCCGGGCAAGGCTCTCGCCGGCGGCGTGCAGCCGTTGCACCTGCTCGCTCACCCGCTCCCGCTCGGTCTGGACGTATTCGGCGGAGTCGGCGGCGTAATCGAGGAGGAAGGGGATCAGGCCGATGATCGCGGCGAGCACCACGCACAACACGGCGCCCACGAACGGCAGCGGCGCGTAGGGATTCTTCGTGTTGAAATAGACTATGATGAAAGCCGTGACCAGCAGGACGGCGTCGATGATCAGGAAGATCGATTTCGAAAGGCGGGGGGCGGGTTCGAGGTTCATGGGGGAGGCGCGCGCAGGAGGTTTTCGCCCGAGGCGGACGGTTTCTCAAGGTTAAAGCAGGGGGTGCGGAGCCGCAGAAGAGCCTTGAGCCGCCGGCGGCGGGTGACATGCTGCCGCCTCAATCCATGAACTTTTCCCACTTCGTGCGGATTGATCGGGAAGGCCGCGGGCTCGAGCGGCATTACGTGGTGCACACGCGCGATCCGCAATTCACCCTGGAGTTGACGCCGGATCACGACGCGCCGGACCGGATCGGGCAGGGGATCATCAAGCGCATCTGCGTGCCGAACTCGTGGGCGGGCGACTACGGGCAATACAGCCAGATGCTGGCGGCGGCGCAGAAATTTTTCGCACAGTCGAACCAGGCGGGCGATTCATTCAGCCGGTAGGGCGAACCCTCCGGGTGAACCGCTGCGGAAAGCTCAATCCGTCCGGCAGGCTTGGCCGGAACGATGCAGTTGAACCACATTTTCATTCTGCAGCTGGGTCGATCGGCGTTCATCGGTGGTTTCCGCATGAATTGTTACGGCTTGGGCCCGTCGTGGGGCCGCGGCTCGTCAGGGACGGCTCGCCCTGCCTTGGGTCAGACCCCCCGCTCACTTCATCAGCTGCCGCCACGACATGCCGAGGAGGGAAATGAGCATACCGACGCGGATGGAGCCCTCGAACGTGAGCACCACGAGCACCCACTTGAGCCCGCAGGTGCTGCGCAAGGCGCGGCCGCCGAGGGTCACGACCAACAGCACGACCCCCTGGGCCCGGCCGACGGGGTGGAGCAGCAGGGTGGTCATCCAGGTAAAATAAACGATGAGCCCGCCGGCCCAGGTGGCGGCCATCCAGCGGGGCATCGGCAGCTCGCGCGGATCGGCGTTCACCCGGATCTGCTTGAGGCCCATGTAGCGTTCACTGACGACGAGCTGCCAGAGCTCGAAGACCAGAAACAGAGGAGCGAGCAGGGCGAAGGGGTTCACGGACCGGAGGGCAAACGCATCACTTGCCGCCGTACCAGACACCGCGGCGCCAGTTGTGGCGCTGGAGTTTATCGAGCAGGGCGGGCGGCAGCGCGGGCAGGTCGCTGACCCCGCAGTTGGCGTCGGCCTGGGCGACCGTGCGGATGCCGGGGATGACGGTGGACACTGCAGGATGGGCCAGCACGAATTTCAGGGCGGCCTGCGGCATCATGTAGCCGGTGCCGGCGAGGTCCTGTTTGATTGCGTCGGCGTGGGCCACGGCGCGGCCGAGGCGGTCGCCCTCGAAATACTTGGCGCGGAAATCATCCGCGGCGAATTTTGTCTCCGCCGTGAACTTGCCGGTGAGGACGCCTTCGTCAAAGGCGACGCGCACGATGATGCCGACGCCGCATTCCCGGGCGACGTCCAGCAGTTCGGCGGCCGGCTCCTGGTCAAAAATATTGTAGATGACCTGCACGGCGTCGACCCAGCCGCCGCGCATGAGGTCGATCACACTGTTCTGGTCGTGCTCGGGCGTGGAGACGCCGATGAGGCCGAGCAGGCCCTCGCGCTGAAGTTGGCGGAGGATTTTGAAGGGAGTCGGATTGCGGTTCCAGGCCCGCGTCCAAGTGTGGAGCTGGAGCAGATCGAGCTGGGTCGTGCCGAGCTGGGTCAGCCGGGTGGCGATATTCTCGCGGAGATATTTCTCGGCATAGCGTTCGTCGGCCCGGCAGTAGGGAGAGGGCGGCCAGATGCCGGGGGCCGGGGGGGTCTTGGTGGCGACGAAGATATTTTCCTTTTTGCCGGCGGCTTTGCGCTCGCGCAGCACCTGGCTGATCAGGCGTTCGCTGCGGCCATCGCCATACCCGGCGGCGGTGTCGATGAAGTTGACGCCAAGGTCCAGCGCGCGATGGAGCGCGGCGAGGGAGTCGGGCTCGGCCTGGGCGCCCCACGAGCCACCAATGGCCCAGGCGCCGAAGCCGATCTCGGATGCGTTAAAGGAATGTTTCCCGAAGGGACGAAGTTTCATGATAAAGTGCTGAGGTCGGTTTCAGTTTTTCTCGCCGGCGCTGAACTCGGCCCCCGGCTGGGCCGGCCGGCTTTTGAGCACCCCGTGCATCCAGTCGAACTGCGGGTGGTCGGCGAGGAATTTTTCCGCGTCAAAGGCCGCGCCGTCGGCGGAGCCCCAGGGGGCGGCGAAACTCATGCGCCGGGCCAGCGCGGTGATGTGCAGGACTAACCCGAACCGCAGCGGAGATTTTCTCATGCCCATGGCTACCGCCGGAGCTGCCCGGCGCCAATGCCAAAAAATGATTTCCTGGTTTGGGGCGGTCCGCAAATAACGGATGGAGTTTTCCCAATCCGAGGGTACTCTGCCGGCATAGCCAGCGGCGGGGGCTTTCTCCGCGGCGGCGCCCAACCCACCCCCCGGAGACCTCACTGACCATGACGACGTTCATCCTGAAGTATCTCTTAACCTCACTCGTCGCGGGGGTACTCGGTGGCCTGGCGATGCAATTAGTCATGGGGCTGATTTCCCGCGCCGGTTTGGCCAAGGGCGACATGATCCTCGCGCTCGGCAGCCTGCTCACCAAGTCGCGCGAGAATGCCTATCGGACCGGCCTGTTTATCCATGTGACGGCGGCCCTGGGCTTCGCCCTGGTTTATGCCCTGCTGCTGGTGACGCTCGGCTATACTCACCTGCCGCTGTCGCTGATGGTCGGGTTGGGCGTGGGTGTGCTGCATGGACTGCTCGTCAGCCTGATGCTCGTCTGGGTGGTGGCGGACAAGCATCCATTGGAGGAGTTCAAGGAGGCCGATTTGCTCGTGGGGCTGAGTCATTTTGCCGGGCACGTGGCCTACGGCGCGGTGGTGGGGTTGGTGGTCGGCC
>JANMVS010000329.1:0-14656 GCA_031392885.1 Verrucomicrobiota bacterium | reverse complement strand
AATTTTTTCAGGAAGAAAGCGACCATGACTCCGAGAAAAACCAGGCTGCCCCCCAAGGCCCAAAGGGTCACGCCGACCAGCTTGCTGACCACGGCGAACACGATGCCGACCAGGAGGACGGTGGCGACCTCGTTGTAGATGCGGAGTTGCCCCGAACTGAACGGCCGGGCCCCGCTGGCGAGCTTCGTGCGAATCCACCCACAGTGAAAGTGATACGCGAACAGCACCACAAGCAGGCCGAGTTTGAGGTGCAACCACGGGCTGTTCATGAGTGGGAAATAGGTGATCAGCCAGAAACCGGTTACCGCCGTAAGCACCATGGCGGGAACGGTGATCGCGCGCCACAACCGGCGTTCCATGAGGGTGAACTGCTCGGACAAAATTCCGCGCTTCGGTTGCAGTTCGTCGTGCGCCTCGACATGATAGATGAATAGCCGGACCAGATAAAACAGGCCGGCGAACCAGGAAACAACGCCGATGATATGCAGGGCTTTTAGGATCAGGTAGGTCATGGCGGGTTTGCTAAGATGGGGTGGCGACGGGTAGATCCGCGATCTGGCGAAAGCGCGTCGGTGGAACTGCGGTGGGCATGAGCAGTAGGGAGGGCGAGTCGTTCCGACGAGCCGCGGCTCCGCCGGAGGATTCGCCCCGCCTTACAGTTTCAAGACCTCCGCCAGCTTGCTCGCATCCCCGCCGCCGCCCATGGCAAAGTCCGGCTTGCCGCCGCCTTTGCCGCCGAGCTTGGCGGTGAGGCCGCTGATGAGCTTGCCGGCCTGGTGGCCGGCCTTGATGGCTTCCGGCGAGCAAAAAGCGACGAGGCTGACCTTGCCATCAAAGACAGCGCCGAGTTGCACGACCCCTTGGCCCACCTTATGCAGCACCTGGCTGCCGAGGGAACGCAGCGTTTCCGGTGAATCCGTGGTGACGGGCGCGGAAACCCACTTAAGTCCGTCCTGGGCCACGGCCGTGGCTGCCAGCTCGCCGGCCAGCGCGGCGGACGCCTTGGCTTCAAACGCCTTCAGCTTTTGCTCCAATTCTTTCTGGTGGGCGAGGACCAGCTCAAATTTCTGGACGACATCCTGCACGCCGGCGTTGAGCCGGCTGCTGACGGTGGTAAGCGCCGCTTCCTTGGTGACGATGTAGTCGAGCGCCGCCTGGCCGCAGACGGCCTCGATCCGGCGGGTGCCGGCGGCGATGGCCATTTCGGCGACGATCTTGATGACGCCGATCTCGCCGGTGGTGGACACGTGCGTGCCGCCGCAGAGTTCCTTGGAGTAGCCGCCGATGTCGACGAGGCGGACGCGTTTGCCGTACTTGTCGCCGAAGAAGGCGAGGACGTCGGCGGGCTTCTTATCGTAGTCGATCTCCGCGGAGACGACCGAGGCGTTGTCGATGACCTTCTCGTTGATGAGTTGCTCGCACTCCTTGATCTGCGCGTGCGTCATCGCCTCGAAATGGGTGAAGTCGAACCGCATCCGGTCCGGCGTCTTGTGCGTGCCGAACTGCCGGACGTGTGTGCCGAGCATTTTCCTCAAAGCCCAGTGAATCAAGTGCGCGGCGGAGTGGTGGCGGTTGATCGCCCGGCGGCGGTTGAAATCAACATGCAGAGTGGCTTTGTCGCCGATGGCGACTTCGATATCTTTAGCAATCTTATGAAGATGGACCCCTGATTTGTCCTTTGTGCAGTCGAGAATGTCTACTTTCTTGCCATTGATAAGGGCATGACCGGAGTCGCCGACTTGGCCGCCCATCTCGGCGTAGAAAGGAGTTTGGTCAAATATGAGATAATTCGCGTCTTTCGAAGTCTCTATGCCAGTCAAGCGTGAGTAAACAGCGGTGGATGGATTGATATCGTAACCGACAAACTTTGTCGCCCGGGCTTTGGTGTCGCCTTCAGTCGCGCCGACAATCACGTCCGTTTTCCGCGCCGCCCGACCGCGCTCGCGCTGTGCATCCATGTGACGATTGTAGTCATCGATATTCACCGTAAGCAATCGCTCCTGTGCGAGAAGTTGCGTCATGTCGAACGGGAAGCCGTAAGTATCGTAGAGTTTGAATGCCATATCACCCGGGAATAGCAGCCGAGGTGGCACCGATTTGCTCGGATTTTTTTCCTGCTCGCTGGCCATCTCTGACTCCAGCCCCATTACGACATGTTCAAATTCCTGTAGGCCTCGGTCCAGCGTTCTACCAAACGACTCTTCTTCGGCGCGGATGGCGCGCTCGATCATGACACGCTGGGTCTTGAGTTCGGGGAAGACGCCGCCGAGTGATTCGACGACCGGACCGACGAGCGACGTGAAGTCGCCGGTCTTCAGGCCGAGGTTCTTCTGCCCATACATGATGCCGCGACGGAGGATGCGGCGGATGACGTAGTTGCGGCCTTCGTTGCCGGGTAAAATGCCGTCGGCGATGGCGCACGCCACGCAGCGGGCGTGGTCGGCGAGGACGCGGAAGGTCACGTCGATCGTCTGCTGTTCGCTGAGGCCGGTGCGTTCAGTCGGGACGGTGCCGGTGTAGGTCTTGCCGGAGAGGGCAGCGATCTTGTCGAAGGTTGGCTGGAAGACGTCGGCGTTGTAGTTCGACGGCTCGGCGGCGAAGTCCTTGAAGCCCTTCGTCGTGGCGTGGATGCCGGCGACCCGCTCAAAGCCCATCCCTGTGTCGACGTGCTTGGCGGCGAGCGGGGCGAAGGTGCCGTCGGCGTTCGCATTGAACTGGATGAAGACGTGATTCCAGATCTCGATGCAGCGTGGCGAACTGGAGTTCACGTTCGCCCGGCCGGCGGCCTCGTCATCGGAGGGCAGGAGGTTGAAATGGATCTCGGAGCACGGGCCGCAGGGGCCGGTGTCGCCCATCATCCAAAAATTATCCTTCTTGTTGCCGTAGACGATGTGGACTTCCGGCTTGAGGCCCGCGTCGGTAAAAATCTTTGCCCAGATGTCGTAGGCCTCCTGGTCGAAGTCCGCGGGGTCCCCCTTGGACTTATCAGGCGAGTAGACAGTGGCGAAGAGGCGTTTCGGCGGGATGCCCCAGACCTTGGTGAGCAGCTCCCAGCCCCATTGAATGGACTCCTGCTTGAAGTAATCGCCGAAGGACCAGTTGCCCAGCATCTCGAACAGCGTGTGGTGGTAGGTGTCGAAGCCGACATCCTCGAGGTCGTTGTGCTTGCCGCCGGCGCGGATGCATTTCTGGGTGTCGGCCACCCGTCGCCACGGGGCGGTCTGGTCGCCGAGGAAGTAGGGCACGAACTGGTTCATGCCGGCATTGGTGAACAGCAGATTGGGCGCCGTCGGCATGAGGGCGGACGACGGCACGATGGCGTGCTGTTTGGCGGCGAAAAAATCGAGAAACGACTGGCGGATCTGGGCGGAGGTCATTGAGACAAATGATGAGAAGGGCATCCTCCTTCGCGTCAAGCTACGGAGGACAAGGAAGTCAGCGGACAGACAGAGGGAAGGCAAGAACAGGAATTTACGTTTGCGAACCCGGCGCGGCCGATAAACCTAGCCGCAGTGAAAATCCATGTGCTGCCCTCCGGCCCGATTCAGACCATCGGCTATCTGCTGACCGACGCCCAGCTGGGCGAGGCCGTGCTGGTGGATGCGCCCGGCGATATTCTGGAGAAGATCAAGCCGCTGCTGGCCAAGGAAGGCTGCACCCTGAAAGAGTTGTGGCTGACGCACGGTCACTGGGATCACACGCAGGATTCGGCGAAGGTGAAACGCGAGTTCGGCGTGCTGGTGCGGGCCCATCGCGCCGACCAGCCCCTGATCGAGACCCCGGAGATCATGGAGGAATTCATGGGCGCGCGGATGGGTTTGGAACCGGTGAAGATCGATGCCTTTGTGACCCAAGGGGACCAACTGACCGCGCTAGGCCGCGTTTTCGAGGTGCGGCATGTGCCGGGGCATTGTCCGGGCAACGTGCTCTTTCACGCCGCCGAGGTGAAGGGGGCAACCGGACTCACCACCGGGACCGCGTTTGTCGGTGATGCCCTGTTCAAGGCCGGCGTCGGCCGGTGGGATCTGCCCGGCGGCAGTTTCGAGGTTCTGGCGCAGGCCATTCGCGAGCAGATCTACACTTTGCCGGACGCGACCATTGTGTTTCCCGGCCACGGACCCCGCACCACGGTCGGGGCGGAGAAAGCCACCAATCCCTACGTGCCACTGGCGGCGGGGGAGCGCTCCGTATGATGGACCACGAGAGCCAGGGATATTTCATGCGCCGGGCGCTCGCCGCGGCGCGGCGCGGTTGGGGGCAGACGCATCCGAACCCGCTCGTGGGGGCGCTCATCGTGGAGGAGGGGGAGGTGGTGGCCGAGGGCTTTCACGCGCTGGCCGGCGAACCGCATGCCGAGATCCAGGCGCTGCGCGCGCTCGACCGGAAGCCGCGACCGGGGGCCGCCCTTTACGTCACCCTCGAGCCCTGCTGCACCCATGGACGCACGCCGCCGTGCACCGACGCGATCGTGGAAGCCGGGATCACCCATGTCGTGGTGGGAGCGACCGACCCCAATCCCGCGCATGCGGGCCGGGGCTTCGACCTGCTGCGCGCCGGGGGCGTGGAGGTGGTCGCGGGCGTTCTGGCGGAGGAGTGCGCCGATTTGAATCTGATCTTCAACCACGGCATGACGACGGGCCGGCCGCTGTTCGCGGCGAAGTCCGGGGTCACCCTGGATGGCAAGGTGGCGACGCGGACCGGCGACTCGCGATGGATTACGGGCGAGGCGGCGCGGGCCAACGGACATCTGTGGCGCCGGTATTTTCCCGCCATCGCGGTCGGGGCGGGCACAGTGCGCGCCGACAATCCGCGGCTGACCGCCCGCACGGGGGACAAGGAGTGGTGCCCGTGGCGGTTCGTGTTCGACGGGTTGCTGCGTACCGTGACCGACACGGCGATGCCCAACGTCTACACGGATGAGTTTCGCGACCGCACCATTGTCGTGACCACGCCGCACGGGGGGATCGGCTATGTCCGTAAATTGAACGCGCTGGGCGTGAAGACGTGGGTGCTGCCGTCGTCGTCGCCCCGGGTGAGCTTCGCAGATTTTCGCTTGCGCTGCACCGCCGAGGGTATCACGGGAGTGTATTTTGAGGGCGGGGCGCAGTTGCTCAGCGAGTTGTTGCAATGCCGCGAACTGGACTACCTGTTCACCTACCATGCGCCGGTGCTGTTCGCCGACGACAAGAGTAAGAGCATTCTGCGCGGCCTGCGCACGGAATCGCTGGACCAAGCCGTGCGGCTGGAGCGGGTGCGGCACGAGGTGCACGGCGATGACGCCCTGATGCGCGGCTTCCTGAAATATCCGGAAAAGCTGGCCGTGGACGAGGCGACCTTTAATCGGAAACTATACGGCGAGTGAACGGCCTGAGCATCCATCTCGCGACGGGGAATCGACACAAGATGCAGGAGCTGCAGCGGCTGGCGGATGCGTCCGGCCTACCCGTAACCATTACCGCGGCGGTAGCAATGCCGCCGGTGGACGAGGACACCGGCACATTTGCGGGCAACGCGCGAAGAAAGGCGCTCGCCTTACAGTCGCTGCTGCCGCCCGGCGCCTGGGTGTTGGCGGACGACAGCGGCGTCTGCGTCGAGGCTTTGGATGGCGCGCCCGGGGTGGAATCGGCCTATTTTGCCGGACCGCAGAGTGATCCGGCCGCCAATCTGCGAAAACTGACCGACGTGATGCGGGCGGTACCGGTGGGTCAACGGGCGGCCTGTTTTATTTGTGTGTTTGTGCTGCTTGGCCCGGGCGCCGTTGACCAGACGTTTCTGGGCCGTTGCGACGGCGTGTTGCGACTGGAACCACGTGGTGGCGGAGGCTTCGGCTATGATCCGCTTTTCGTGCCAGCCGGACATGATTGCACCTATGCGGAGTTGCCCGAGACCGAGAAAAATCAGATCAGCCATCGCGGTCAGGCCTGGCGGGGTCTAGTCGCATGGCTCAGAGCAAATGGACCAACCTGAGAGGATTTAGCTTTCCGGTCTTTGCTCGCTGAGTCCTAAACGTGAGTCTGATGTTGGCCCTCGACATATAATGCCGCGGCCTGACTCCGTCGCGTTATTCCCAGTTTTTCAAAAATATTTGCGAGATAGTTTTTGACGGTTTTCTCCGAGAGGGAGAGTTTCTCCCCAATTTCTTTGTTGGTTAATCCTGAGGCCAACAGGGCGACGACACGCTGTTCCTGGTGGGAGAGTGATTTGAGCTTATGCGCCGCTGACGGACCATGCTGGTGCTTGACCAGTCGCATCACTTGATCAAGGAGGGAGGGATCCAGCACTGAATGGCCCGCTGCGACCTGCAGAATGGCCCGGGCGAGCGAGGAGCCGTCATTCTCCTTCAGCAAATAACCCAACGCCCCGGCGGCGATAGCCTCATGCACATTCCGCTCCTCCGTGGACGAGGTGAGAATCAGCACCTTCGCACCGGGGCAACGTTGCATTATCTCGCGACAAGCGGCAAAGCCCGGCTTGTCCGGCAGGCGCAGATCCATGAGCACGACATCGGGTTTGCTCTTCTCGGCCAGGGCGATCCCGGCGGCGGCGTTGGCGGCCTCGCCGATGATGCTGATTTCGGGATGCTCCTCGAGGGCGGCGCGCAGTCCCATGCGGATCAGCGGACTATCGTCCACGATCGCGACGCGGATCGATTTTTTCCCAGTGGCACTCATCCGACGGAAGCAACGGGCAGCGTCAGCAATACGCGAGTCCCTTTTCCCGGCGCGGAGACCACCCGCAGTTCCCCGCCGAGCGCCTGGGCGCGGGCCTGCATGTTGGCGAGGCCGTGGCCGTGGCCGGCCCCGCCCGACTGGTCGAACCCTGCGCCGTCATCCTGCACCGCGAAAATCACCGAGCCCTCGCCCCGTTGGGCATGCAGGGTAAGTGTTAGTCCCCCCGCGTGCCGCAGGCTGTTGCTGACCGCCTCGCGCAGGATGTTGAGCACATCCGCGGAGCGGGCGGGGGCGATCTGCGCCAACGCCTCGGGGTCGATGCGCCGTTCCACCTGGATGCCCCGGTCGTGGGACAGGGTATCGAGCAGGGTGTTCAGCGACTCGACAAACGGGCGCAACTGCACCTTGGCCGGTTCCAATTCGCGAATATAGGTGCGGACTTCCTGGTTGAGCCGGCGCAGCTCGGTCACGGCGAGTTCCAGCCGCTGCCTGGTCTCGGGCGGCGCGTCGGATCCCAGGCGCTTGGCCGCGCTTTCCAGCGTCAGGCTCAGGCCGTAAAGTGTCTGGCTCATGTTGTCGTGCAGGTCGCGGCCGAGTTGGACACGATCCTCCAGTGACCGCTCCAGCTGGGTCCGGCTGACCTGCAGGTTTTCCTCGGCACGTTGGCGGGCGTCAAATTCCCGCGCCAACTCCGTGCCGCGTTCGTGGGAGATGCGCGCGAAGTGTTGCAAGCCGCTCATCTCCGCCTTGGCTGTGGCCCAGGGCGGGCGAGAAACGGGCGAGCCGGAGTCGGGATTGCGGGACAGGAAGATGATCACCGGCACGAGCAGCAGGACGAGCGCGAGCAGGGTGTTCGCCAGCAACAGCCGGTTGTGCAGGGTGGCCAGTCGGAGCGCTCCGGCCAGCGGGAAGTAAACCCGGGCGCGCCGGGTCGTCGCGCCGGGAGGCTGGTAATCGTAACGGAGCAGGCCGGCCTCGGCCAACTCCGGCGCGGCGGCTCCGGCCTCGTAGAAAACCACCGAACTACCGAGCATGGCCCCCAGCTCCCGCGCCAGCGCCGCGTCCCATTGTTCGGGCGGTCGGCGCAACAACCGGAGCGCGGCTTCGAACTGCGCCCGCTGATCCGTGACCGCCTCCGCCTTGAGCCGCTGGGTCTCCCGGCCAAGCCACCACTGCGAACTCAACACCAAGCCCAGGAATACGAGCAGCAGGAACAGACTGAGGGCGAGGGTGCGGGCGAGGGAGGTCATCGGAAGCAGCCGGAAGATAGTGATTAGCCGGCCGGCGTCAAAGTCTTCGACAAACGTCCGCCGACCGCTACGTTTTTTATTCTTATATGGAGTCATTCTACATTACGACCGCCATCGACTACGTGAACGGGTCACCCCACCTCGGCCATGCCTATGAAAAGGTGCTGACGGACGTCATTGCGCGGTTCCGGCGCCAACTGGGGGATCGCGTCCATTTTCTGACCGGGGTCGACGAACACGGCCAAAAAGTCCAGGCCAGCGCCAAGAAGCGCGGCATCCCGCCCCAGCTGTTCTGCGACGAGGTCAGTGCCGAGTTTCGCGCCCTGCTGCCCAAGCTCAACATCACCAACGATGACTTCATCCGCACCACCGAGGAGCGGCATAAGCAAGTGGTCCGGGCTGTCCTGCAGCAGCTCTTCGACCGGGGCGAGATCTACCAGGCGGAATACCGCGGCTTTTACTCGACGCGGCAGGAGCAGTTTTTGCAGGACAAGGACCGGTTGCCGGACGGTTCCTGGCCGGAGATTTTCGGCGAAGTCACCGAGATCACCGAGTCGAATTATTTCTTCAAGCTCCGGCAGTATCAGGCATGGTTGGTGGAGTTTCTGACCAAGCACGAAAATTTCATCTTTCCGCGTTATCGCCAGAAGCAGGTGCTGGAGTTCCTGAAAGATCCGCTCAATGACCTCTGCATTTCCCGGCCCAGGGAGCGGCTGGAGTGGGGCATTCCACTGCCCTTCGATCAGAACTATGTCACCTACGTCTGGTTCGATGCCCTGCTCAATTATTATTCGGCGGTCGCCGATCAGCCCGGGGTCTGGCCGGCGACCTGGCACGTCATCGGCAAGGACATCCTTGTGCCCCCCCACGCCGTCTACTGGCCCATCATGCTGCACGCCGCGAACCTTCCGCTGCCCGGCGGCATTATCGCCCACGGTTGGTGGATGCAGAGCGGCGCGAAGATGTCCAAGAGCACGGGCAACGCGCTCAACCCGCTTGATCTCGTCACGGAATTCGGCACCGATGCCTTCCGGTATTTCCTGATCCGCGAAATGAATGTCGGTCAGGACAGCGACTTCACGCGCGAGCAGTTCCTCGTGCGCTACAACAGTGAACTCGCCAACAACCTCGGCAATCTGGTCAACCGGACGCTGAACATGACCACGCGTTTCGCCGCCGGCGTGCTGCCCGCCGCCGAAATTTCCGGGGACCTGGAGGGGTCGCTGCAGGCCCTGTGGACGAAGACCCGGGACGAGTTCATTCCGTTGTGCGAGGGTTTTCAGTTTCATACCGCACTGGAACGAGTCATGTTTTTTTTGACAGAAACGAACGCCTACATCGAGAAGCGGGCCCCGTGGAAACTGGGCAAATCGGTGGAAGCACGGGACCAGGCCCTGCTGCGTACATCACTCGCCACGATGGCCGAGGCGTTGCGGTTAGCGGTGGCGATTATTCAGCACGTCACGCCCGCCACGACCGAAAAAATTAACGCTGTTCTCGGCTACACCCCGGGCTCCGTCTGGCGGGACGAGCTGGTCTGGGGCGCAAAATTGAACGGCGCAAAGGTTGCGCCGACCCTTGTCCTCTTCCCGCGTCCGGCCCCGCCGGCCATGGAGAAAAAAGGGTAGGGGCGCTTGTCCCCCCGCGCCCGGGCCGTTGCGGGCACCGGCCCCGACCGAGCCCAACGCCCATGACCATCCTGCCTGTCAATCCAACCGAGAATGTCACGGCCGAGTCGCTCCGGGCGTTTCTGCTCGAGTGCCGCCGTCTGGCCCGTGCAGCCGGCCGGCCACAGCTCGTCAGCATCAGCCTGGCGGTGGATCATCTTGATCCGTTGGCGGTGCTGGAATCGATCTTTGAGCCCGCGCAGCTGCATTTCTACGCTGAGCGGCCCGCCCAGGGCTTTGCCGTCGCCGGCGCCGAAGCCGTCCTCGAGTTCAGCGCGGCCGGCCCCGATCGTTTCCTCCTGGCCAGGGATTATATCACCCGGGTGCTGGCCGACACCATTGCCGTCGGCCCGCTCGCCGAGCCATTTGCGGGTCCCCATTTCTTCTTCGCCAGTGCCTTTGCCGCGGAACCGGAGCGTGGGGCGGTTTTCCCTCCCCTGCGGCTGTTTGTGCCGCGCTGGCAGGTGGCGCGCATGGGTGACAGTACCGTCGCGGTCGCCAACTTGCTGATCACGGCCGACGCGCCCGTTGATCTACTGGCCGCCAAAGTCTGGAAAGCGCACGCCAAGTTTCGTGCCTTCGACTATCGCCGGGCGCAGCGCAAGGACCGGCCGGCCGCGCCGCGGCAGGTGGAGGAAATCGGCGGCGACGGGGCCTATCAACGCGCGGTCGGCCAGGCGTTGCTGGAGATCGCCCGGGGGGATTACCGGAAGATTGTCCTGGCCCGGGCCCGACGACTCACGACGACGGAGGAATTTCATCCCCTGGGAGTGCTCAATCACCTGCGGCAGCGCTTTCCCGGCTGCTACGCCTATTCGATCGCCAACGGGCGCGGTCAAAGTTTCATCGGGGCCTCACCGGAGCGGCTGGTGCGCGTTGCCGGTGGCCGCATGCACACCGAGGCGCTGGCCGGTTCGGCGCCGCGCGGGGAATCCGCCAGCGAGGACGCCGGGTTCGCCCGCGCGCTGCTGACGAGTGAAAAGGACCGGCGCGAACACCGGCTGGTGTATGAGTCCATTGCGCGGCGGGTGGCCGATCTCGGTTTGATCTTGGAGCACGCCGACCAGCCCCGCGTGCTGGGTCTGGCCAATGTGCAGCACCTGCACCTGCCCATCAGTGCCACGCTGCCTGCCGGAGTGCACCTTCTCGACCTCGTGGCCCGCTTGCACCCGACTCCGGCGGTGGGTGGCACGCCCCGCGAGCCGGCGGTCACGGCCATCACCCGGCTCGAACCGTTTTCCCGCGGTCTTTATGCCGGGCCGCAGGGCTGGGTGGATCACCGCGGCGAGGGCGAGTTTCTCGTCGGCCTGCGCTCGGCCCTGATTGATGGCCCCAGCGCCACCGTTTATGCCGGCGCGGGCATCGTGGCCGGATCGTTGCCCGAGATGGAATTTGCGGAAACCGAGTTGAAGTTTAAGGCTTTGCTCGACGTCCTTGTTGAACCATGAGCCGCCTCGCCCCCCCCCGCCTCGATTTCCGCCATACCAATTCCCTCTGGGGCAGTGTGCTGGTCGAGACGCTTTTTCGTCTGGGGGTCCGCCAGGCGGTGATCTCGCCCGGCTCGCGATCGACGCCGCTGACGATGGCCTTCGCCCGGCACCCAGGCATTGAATCGCTGGCCGTGCTCGACGAGCGCTCCGCGGGGTTCTTCGCGCTCGGGTTGGCGAAACCCCGGCGCCGCCCGGTGGTGCTGCTGTGCACGAGCGGCACCGCGGGGGCTAATTATTTTCCCGCCGTGATCGAAGCCCAGGAAAGCGGCGTGCCGCTGCTGGTGCTCACCGCCGACCGGCCGCCCGAAATGCGCGAGTGCCACTCCGGCCAGACCATAGACCAGCAGAAACTCTTTGGCGGCCATGTGAATTTCTATCACGAGTGCGCCGTACCCATCGCGAGCCTGCCGCTGTTGCGTTATCTGCGGCAGACGGTCGCGCAGGCCGTCGCGCGCACGACGGCACCCGGTTACGGGCCGGTGCACCTGAACTGTCCGTTCCGCGACCCGCTGCATCCGGTCAGGGAAATCTTGCCCGCGGAGATTACGCCGGCCGCGTTCCGGGATTTCTTTGCTGGCCTGAAGGCCGGCGGGCAAGAAGGCGCTCGGCTGGCGATCCCCCCGGACCGGCCGTTCTGGTCGAAGCTCAGCCGGGAACCTCGCGGGGTGATTGTCGTGGGGCCGGTCGACGCATCGGCGGGACCGGCTTTCTGCCGGAAGGTCGGGCGCCTGTCGCGCGCCCTGGGCTGGCCGGTGCTGGCCGACGTCCTCAATCCGGTCCGGATGCACGCCAGCGTGTCCGGCCATCTGGTCGTACATTATGATATGATTCTCCGGAGCGAACGCTGCGCCACCGAACTCCGACCGGAAAAGGTGATCTGCCTGGGCGGTTGGCCCACCAGCAAAGTCCTGCGGGCCTGGCTGCAACAAGGCGATCCCGCGACGGTGATCGTGACGGAAAGCTCCGCCAATCTTGACGCCCTGCATCTCCGGAGCCGTTTGGTGCGCTGTGACCCGGCCGCATGGGCCCACGGCTTCAGCGGTCACCGCCGCCTCACCGCCTATACACGGAACTGGCTCAAGGCGGAGGGCGCCGTCCGGGCGTTTTTTGCCCGGCGGTTGAGCGCGGTCACGGATCCCCTGGAACCGCGCTGCGTGCCGCTGCTCGCCCGCCGGTTACCGGCGTTGACCCCGATCGTGGTGGCAAACTCCATGCCAGTACGGGATGCCGAGTATTTCTGGCCGGCGGGTGACCGGGGGCGCCGGATGTATTTCAACCGCGGCGCCAATGGGATCGATGGCACACTTTCGACGGCACTCGGGATCGCGCACGGGCGACCATCGACGGTGCTGCTGACGGGCGATCTCGCACTGCTGCACGACACCAATGGCTTTCTGCTCGGCCGGAAGCTCAAGGGCAGCCTGACGATTGTACTGATCAACAACCAGGGTGGGGGCATCTTCGAGCACCTGCCCGTGGCGCAATTCGAGCCGCCGTTCGAGGAGTTTTTCGCCACGCCGCAGCAGGTGGATTTCAAGAAACTCTGCGCGAGCCATGGCGTGAAACATGTGCGGGTGCGCGATTGGCCGCATTTGGCCGGGCTCGTGGCCACCCTGCCGAGCAACGGCCTGAGGGTGCTGGAAGTACGCACCGATCGGAAACGCGATGCCGCCTTCCGCCAGGAATTATTTGCCCAAGCCACCGTGGCGCTGGAACTGACCGCCGGCGGCTGGCGGCAGAGTTAAGCCGTCCGCGGCAATTGGATCGTGAAGGGGGTGCCGGCCGGTAACCGGGGCGCGGTGCAAGCCGCTACAACCGCTACAACTGGATCGGCAGGCCGACCTCAATGATCTGCATCGGCGGCAATTGATAATAGTCCCGGGCCTGCCGGGCGTTGCGGCTGAGGAAGGCATAGAAATGTTTCTGCCATTCAAACATCCTGGTGTCGCCGCCGGTGATGATCATTTCGCGGTTAAAGTAATAGGTGGCTTCGTTGAGCTTAAGGGGGACGCCGGCGGCGCGCACCTTTTCCATCAGGCTGGCAACGTCGGGCGACTCCATGTAGCCGTAGCGGCCGATCGCCCGCCAGACTCCGTGGCCGATTTCCCGCACGGTGAAGCGGTCCGACTCATCGACCATCGGGACCTCCTCGGTGGTTACGCTCAGGAGCACAACGGTCTCGTGCAAAACCTTGTTGGCCTTGACGTGATGCAGCAGCACCAACGGGGTCCCCGTGGGATTGCCGGCCATGAACACGCCGGTGCCGCGGACCCGGGTGAGGTGTTCGCTGCAGGCGATTTTGCTGAGCTCGGCCTCGGTGATTTCGTTGGCGTAGATCCGGCGGAAAATCTCGGTCTTGCCGCTCTTCCAAGTGTGCATGACCGCCAGCAGGGCAAGGCCGACGAGGATCGGCAGCCAGCCGCCATCGGAAAATTTATGCAGATTGGATCCGATGAAGGCGGTTTCGATCACCAGAAAGAAGAGGGCCAGCGGGATGATTTTCCACCAGGCCCATTGCCAGCGCAGGCGGGTGACACGAAAAAAAGCCAGCGTGGTGGCCAGCATTGTGCCCGTTACCGCGATGCCGTAAGCTGCGGCTAAGTTGTTACTGGAGCGGAATTGCAATACCACAAAGATGGAGCCAAGCGCCAGGGCGATATTTACCAGCGGCAGGTAAATTTGCCCGGCATGCGCCGCGTTGGTATACTTGATGTTCAATCGCGGAAAGTAGCCAAGTTGGATGGCTTGGCGGGTAAGCGAATAGGTGCCGGAAATCAGCGCTTGGCTGGCGATCATCGCCGCCCCAATGGAAAGGCCGATAAGCATGAGACGTGGCATGCCATCGGGCACGAGCGCAAAGAAAAGATTGTCGATCTCCGACGGATGCTCGAGAGCGTAGGCGCCCTGGCCGAAGTAGTTCAGCAGCAGGCCGGGAAAGGCGATGCCATACCAAGCCAGCGCTATGTACTTCCGGCCAAAATGTCCCATGTCCGCATACAGTGCCTCTGCTCCGGTCACGGCCAAGACCACGGCCCCAAGTATGACGGCAGCATTGCCGGGATGCGTGAACAGCAACTGGAGGCCGTGCATCGGATGCAAGGCGGCCAGCACGCCCGGATTGTCAATGATGTGCCACAGTCCCGCGAGACCGATGGTGAGAAACCAGACTAACATGACCGGTCCAAAGACGCGTCCGATTTTTTGGGTTCCTTTGTATTGGAAATAAAACAGTCCGATTAAAATCACGCAGGTGATATATGGAATAAATTGTTGATAAGCCGGCTCAATGCTCTTCAGGCCCTCCACTGCGCCCAACACGGAAATAGCTGGTGTGATGACCCCATCGCCATAGAGCAGAGCCGCGCCAAACAATACCAACAGGGTGAACCAACCGGTGCGGGCGGTTTTATCACGCTCAGTATTAGTCAATGCAAGCAGTGCGAAAATTCCCCCCTCCCCACGGTTGTCCGCTCGCATGACAAAGAGCAGGTATTTCAGGCAAACGACAATTACCAGCGCCCAAAAAACCAACGAGAGCGCACCAAGAATTCCTGCAGCCCGGTCGCTGGCGGGCAGAG
>JANMVS010000305.1:0-3851 GCA_031392885.1 Verrucomicrobiota bacterium | reverse complement strand
GGGCTGATGGCCCCGCCTCCACCCACCAACTTCTTTTTCATGTCTTCCTATCATCTCGACCACCTGCAGCACCTCGAAACCGAGGCGATCCACATCATGCGCGAGGTCGCCGGCGAATTCGAGCGGCCCGCCCTGCTCTTCTCCGGCGGCAAGGATTCGATCTGCCTGCTGCGGCTGGCGGAGAAAGCCTTCCGGCCGTCGGACCTGCCGACGCCGCTGCTCAACATCGATACCGGCCATCACTTTCCGGAGCTGAACGAATTCCGCGACCGTCGCGCCAAGCAGCTCGGGGCGAAACTCATCATCCGCACGGTCGAGGACGCCATCGCCAAAGGCATCGCCCAGCCCGCGCCCGGCGAGATCAGCCGCAACCGGCTGCAGATTCCCACGCTGCTCGCCGCCATTGAGGAGTTCCGTTTCGACTGCTGCATCGGTGGCGCCCGGCGCGACGAGGAAAAGGCCCGGGCCAAGGAGCGTTTTTTCAGTTTCCGCGACAGCTTCGGCCAGTGGGACCCGAAGAATCAGCGCCCCGAAATCTGGAACCTCTACAACGGCCGCCTGAATCCCGGCGAAAACATGCGCGTCTTCCCGCTGAGCAACTGGACCGAGATGGACGTGTGGGAATACATCCGGCGCGAGCAGCTGGAAGTGCCGGGCATCTATTTCAGCCACCGTCGCCAGTGCGTCCGTCGCTACGGCCAATGGCTGCCCGTCAGTCGTCTCGTTCCGCCCAAGCCCAACGAAGAAGTGCGCGACCTCGTCGTCCGCGTGCGCACCATCGGCGATATCATCAGCACCGGCTGCGTCGAGTCGCGGGCCGCCACCGTGGATGACATCATCACCGAAATCGCCGCCGCCCGGGTCACCGAGCGCGGCTCGCGCGCTGACGACAAGGCCTCCGAAGCCGCGATGGAAGACCGGAAGAAGGCGGGGTATTTCTAATATGTTCACCGAAGATCTTCTCTCCGCCCCACCCGTGACCCTGCCCGTCGACATTCTCCGCTTCAACACCTGCGGCAGCGTCGACGACGGCAAGTCCACGCTCATCGGCCGCCTGCTCTACGATTCAAAATCGCTGATGGAAGATCAGATCGAGGCCCTCGAGCGTTCCGCCGACATCACCGGTGGCGGCCAGATCAATCTCGCCAACCTCACCGACGCCCTGCGTGCCGAGCGCGAGCAGGGCATCACCATCGACGTCGCCTACCGCTACTTCGCCACGCCGCGGCGGAAGTTCATCATCGCCGACACCCCGGGGCACATCCAGTACACGCGCAACATGGTGACCGGCGCCTCGTCGGCCAACCTCTCCATCGTGCTCGTCGATGCGCGCACCGGCGTCATCGAACAGAGTCGGCGGCACACGGCGCTCGCCGGGCTCCTGCGCATTCCGCATCTGGTGGTCGCGGTCAACAAGATGGACCTCGTGGGCTGGAGTGAGGCGCGCTTCAATGAGATCCGCGCCCAGTTCGAGGAATTCCTGCCGCGGCTCGACATCAAGGACGTAAAGTTCATCCCGCTCAGCGCGCTCAACGGCGACAACGTGGTCGATCCCTCGCCCCACACGCCGTGGTATGTCGGCCCCACCCTGCTCGGTCACCTCGAGACCGTGCACATCGCCAGCGATTGGAACCTCAATGGCTTTCGTTTCCCCGTGCAGTGGGTCAACCGCCCGAACAATCCGACTGATGCGACGCTCCATGATTTCCGCGGCTTCAGCGGTCAGATCGCCGGCGGCATTGTGCGCACGGGCCAGAAGGTGATCGCGCTGCCCGCCGGGATCGTGACGACCGTGAAGCAAATCTGGACCTATGACGGCCCGGTGGCGCAGGCGTTCTGTCCGCAGTCCGTCACGCTCGTGCTGGAGCACGACATCGACGTCAGCCGCGGCAGCATGCTCATCAGCGCCGACCATCTGCCCGGCTCGGCCCGCGACCTGCAGGCCGAGGTCTGCTGGATGCACCCGCGCGCGCTGCAGCGCGGCAAGAAATATTTTCTCAAGCACACCACGCAGACCGTGCAGGTCGTGGTCACCGAGATCGTCAACCGGCTCACCATGGCCACGCTCGATACCGAGCCGGAGCCGGCCGAGCTGGCGATGAACGACCTCGGGGAAATCCGCCTGCACACCGCGAAGCCGCTGGTGTTCGACGGCTACGCCACCAACCGGCTGACCGGCTCATTCATCCTGATTGAGCCGGGCACCAACGCCACGGTCGCCGCCGGGATGCTCCTGCCGCCCCGCGAAGTCGTGAAGCCGGAGATCGGCGACTATGTGATCTGAAGACAGATCCTCTGGTCGGTCGGGCTTTACGGCCCTTTGCGCCCGACAAGCTGCCGCAATTCGTCGGAGGTAAAACCCGACCTGCCGGAATCGCCAACACCCAATAGCTGCCCCGCGGTCTCGGGGCTTGCGCCCTTCACCAACGACCGCTTGGTCGGCCAGACCAGACAGAAGACGGTCTGTCGGGCCGTGGATCGGTAGTGGATTGAGCCCGACAGCATCTGCGCGCAGCGTAGGGCAATATGCAAACCCAGGCCGGCGCCGCTGCCCGGGCCCTTGCAACCCGGCTGGAACAGGCAGGCCTTGACCGCAGCGGGGATCGGCTGGCCGAAATTGCGAATGATGATCCGCGTCTCCCGGGCCGTATGCCGGACGCGAATATCAACCAGGGCGCCGGGAAAAGTATGCTTGAGCGCGTTGGCAACCAAGTTGCGGAGCGCCAGTCGGAGCATCTCCGGGTTGAATATTTCCAACCCGTTGCTATCACAGGTAACCTGCAGCAGCTCTTGTTGCCCCTGCCAAGCGAAGGAGTCGCTGGCGAATTCCTGGACGAAGCTGCGCAGGGATTGATCGATCTCCAGCCGGGGGTCCGGGTGGCCGCCCAACAGGGAATTCAGACCCATGAGCGCTTCGTTCAGCCGTTGGGAACCATGCACCACAGCGCGCGTGGCCAACGAGGCCTGCGTCAAGTTCGGGTTGGCTCGTTCCATCAACTGCACGCCCGACCGGATGATCGCGGCGATATTGGATAACTCGTGCAGGATAATGCCGCCACCGTATAATTCGCTGTTCATGGTGGGCGCGGCGCGGTTTACCAAAAAAAACAGAGGCTCTGGGGATTCAGAAAATCATAGCTCGGGAGTTCCACCACATGGCGCCAGACGGTGGTCCATTTTGACCACGGCCCCTTGACTTCGCCATCAAAGGCCGTCCGCCAGGCGGCGCCCTTCCTGGCAGCCGTGGATGTCAGCTTCTTGAGAAATTCGCTATGTCCCTCCGGCGAGGAAAAATACAGCGCCCGGCGCTCGAAATAGTTGCTGACCGGCACGGCGGAGTTGCCAGCCCGGTATTGGTTCAGCACGAACTCGGTGCGCACCATCTCGATCGCGGCCTTGGCCACAGCCTTGGCCAGGGTGCGGCCGGCCGCGTGGCCGTAGGACACATAACCGGTGGGCGACTTGCGGTAGAGGAGAGCGACTTCGCCCAAGTCCGTCCCATGCTGGATGCGCACGACGCCGATGTTCTGGCCCATCTCGGTCCGGGTGGCGGCAAAATTGCCGTTCCACCAGCCGATGAGGGCAAAACGCTCCAGCGCCTCCAGGCGGGCCCGGGCCCGGGCCTGCCAGCGAAACCCGGGAAAAGCCGCCATGCCGTTCGAGCTCGGGTCGATGTCGAAACCATACTTCCGGCCCTCGCCCCGGCTCTGGACCCCAAAGAGTGCCCAGCGTTCCAGGGCCTCGGAAATGGCCATGTGCTGGGCGACGGCCGGGTTCGGGCTCGAACCCGTGCCGTCATTGTTGCCGTAAACCGAGCAACTCGGCTTGCCCGTCACCAGCCCCGGACGGAG
>JANMVS010000077.1:0-9201 GCA_031392885.1 Verrucomicrobiota bacterium | reverse complement strand
CCCGTGCCGGCGGTCTTCGCGAAGGTGCCCTGATTGTTGAAGGCCAGCTCCACGCCGCCCTGATTGTAGAGGATCGTGCCGTCAAAATTCGTCGAGAAGTTCGCCCCGCTCAGATTGGTCAGAATGGCGCCGGAGCCCGTGGACAGGCTGCCGGCCGTCCACGTCGACACCCCGCTCAGCGTGAGCGTCTGCCCGCTGGAGAAGACTCCGCTGCTGGTGATCACCGCGCCACCATTGGCGTTGAGCACCCCCGTACTGCCGGTGAGATTGCCGCCACTCCAGGTGAACACGCCACTGACATTGAGCGTCCCCGCACCAGTCAGCGTGCCGCCGCTGAGATCAAATCCGGCCACGGAAACAGTCGTGCTGACTGTCACCGTGCCCGCGCCGACTTGGGCAATGTCGCCCACGGTTGGAACAATGCCCCCGGTCCAACCTGCGGTGTTGGTCCAATCAAATGAACCACCCGACCAGATGATGACCGCGGCCGGAGCGGAAATGGCCGCAAACAGCATATAAACGAGGCCGACGGTGCCAAGCTTACGACCAAGGCAGCAATCATGGATAGCCCGCTTCATCGGATATCAAGAAATCAACATCGGCCAAAAGAGCGATACGATATTCTCCCATTCATAACCGGGCCAAATAAGACTGCTTGCCGGAACTTACCCTCCCGGCTAGCTATTTCAGCCAATGGCGAGACAACTCAGGTTCATCGGACTGCTGCTGCTGATGAGCATGGTCTGCACCACTTGGATTTTCTGGACCTACGAGCACGGGCTCAACCCCCGGGTGCAGACTTACAGCGACGCGCTCTGGTGGTGGTTCGTCAGCTCCACCACCGTCGGCTACGGTGATGTCGCCCCCGTGACCGGCATGGGCCGGATCGTCGGCGTCGTGACGATCATCATCGGCATCTACGGTTACACCAATTTCATCGCCATCACCGCCGACTCGCTCCACGGCATGACCAATCAGAAGCACCTCGGCACGGCGATCGTCAAGGCGACGGACCACGTGGTGATTTGCGAATACACCGCCTTTGCCGACGAATTGATCCAAAGTCTCGACCGCTATCCGGACCTTAGCCGGCGCGAAATCGTCATCCTGACCGATCTCGTGCAGGTGCGACCTTATCCGCAACACCACTTCGTGCGCGGCGTGCCCCTCAGTCCCACCGCCCTGAAACAGGCCAACCTCCAGGCGGCCGCCTACATTTTCGTTTTCGCCAATGTCCGTTTTCAGGATCCCGACCTCAAGACTCTCCACATCGTCTCCCGCATCCAGAAAATGAATCCCACTGCCCGGATTTTCGTCGAAATGATGGAACCGAAGTCACCGCTACTCGTCCATCTCGGCCCGGCGATCACGGTCCTGCCCAGCCGCGACATGCTGGAGTCCATCCTGAAGCACCAACCCATCAACTTGGCCGCTCATCTCCCGACGGGACGGGCCTGACACTGCTGTGATAGGTGCTGAGCTGCTCCCCCGAACCAGCCAATTTTGTGGGGGGGGGTGACGAGTCAAGTCCTAGCAGCCTGTGGGGATGAGACGCTCGTCATCGAACCCGGTTTTTGGAGAGAATACGCCACGTTGAGTGCAAGTCCGACAGGCTGCTGGGAGTGTCTTCAATCGCGTGTTTCTCCAACGGGTTGCCAGCTGGAGGGCCGGTCAACGCGTCACGGGAAAGCCGCGGATCCGGTGGCCGGTGGCGGGCCGTTACGGCGGAGACTGGCCCGGGGACAAAAATCTCCGCAGGCGTTCGGCGACGCGTTCTTGCCCGGCACCCCCCGAAGCTACGGGCAATGCCAGAACGACGTGGGGCCAGTGGGTGAGCTTATTTCCCCTTGGGGTGAATCAGTGCCAGCGGCTTGTCACGAAAGCGCCGGTAAACCATGAAGTGCGCCGAATCAGTCGTGATGACCTTGGCCTGGGGGAAAATCTCCGCCAGCCGCACCACGGCCGCGTCGCAAAAATCCATCTGCGGATACTTGGCCGACAAAGCACGGATGTGGGGCATATGTTCGGGCAGCAAGTCCACGATCCTGAGCGCCCCCGCCTCGACCAAGCCATACAGCCGATCCAGGGCCTCGGCGGAGGGAGTCAGTTGCCAGGCGGCCTCCGCGATTACCGCTTCACAAGTAAGCAAGGGAGGTTCCAACCCATCCAGCACGCCCACACTCCACTCGTGCCATTGATCGCGCCGGTTGATCCACCCGACCAAGGGACCGGTGTCTGTGATGTATTCAGGCACCGAAACCTTCGCGCGCGGAAAGATTCCGCGGGCCGGCGTACACGCCCCGGGCCCGGGCCGCCAGTTCGCCAAACGTGCGGGTGGGCTTGGCGGTCAGGAGAAATTTCTCCCCGGTATTGCCATCCACGATCTCCACGGCCTGCCCCTTGCGGGCGGCCGCCTTGGCTTTCGGAAAATCTCGCATGAGCGAACGGGTCGAGAGCTTCATGTCTGACACCCTGTCATACACCGGGGGGTTGTCAAGCCAGCCGGCCGAGCCGGTTCCGCACCCGCTCCTTCCCCAGCACGCGAAAAATGGATGTAATGCTCGGACCGGCGTTGGTGCCCGTGACGGCGAGCCGGGCGACCGCCTGGTAGTCGCCAAAGCCTAAATTCTTGGCGGCCGCGAGCTGCTTGATGGCGGCCTCGATCGCGGTGTCGCTGGAGAAATCCATCGCGGGCAACGCGGCGATGAGTTCGCCCAGCCGCGCCCGCGGGTCACCCTTGGCCAGCACTTTCTCCTTCACCTGGGCGTCGATCGGGAAATCCTCACTCCAGAAATAATTGGTATAGGCCGCCAGTTCCTCGACGCCTTTGATCTTGGGCTGGGCCAGGAGCATGACCTCGCGGAAGCAGGCCTCGTTCGCCAAGGCGGCGGCACCCATCGGCTGCTGCTGGAAATAATTCCGGGCCAGGCCCAGAAACCGTTCCGCCGGCTGCGCCAGGAGGTAGACCATGTTCAGGTGCGCGAGTTTCTTCCCGTCGAACTTGGCGTTGGATTGGTTGACACTGGGCAGATCGAACAACTTTACGACGTCAGCGAGGGCCATTTTCTCGCGGTTGTCGCCGGGATTCCAGCCGAGCAGGGAGAGGTAATTGACGAGCGCCTCCGGCAGAAAGTAGCGCTGCTGGTATTCCGCAATGAGCGCGCCTTTGTCCCGCTTGCTCATCTTCCCCGGCCCCATCTCGGGTGCCTTCAAGATCAACGGAATGTGGGCGAACACCGGCGGGGTGACGCCGAAGCCCTCGTAGAGCCGCACATGCTTGCTGGTGTTGGAGAGATGGTCCTCGCCGCGGATGATGTGCGACACCTGCATGGCAATGTCGTCGACCACGTTCACGAAATGGAACACGGGATTGCCGTCCGAACGGAAAATCACGAAGTCCTCGTCTTCCATGCGCTCCACCCTGCCGCGGATCTTATCTTCGATCACGACCGGCGCGCTTTTAACTTTCTCGACTTCCTTTTTGCGATGCGCGTCAAAGGTTTTGTAGCGCGCACCCGGCAGCTTGAACCAGATCGCGCCGTCCTTCTCGTAAACCCGGCCCGCGTCGCGCAGTTTCTGCAGATACTGTTGGTAAATGTCCGCCCGCTGGCTCTGCCGATAGGGACCAAAGTCGCCGCGTTCGCCGCCACCGTTGGGATTCGGGCCCTCATCCCAATCCATGCCCAGCCAGGTCAGGCTATGATAGATGAGCTTAAGAAACTCTTCGCTGTTGCGCGCCTGGTCGGTGTCCTCGATGCGTAAAATGAACCTGCCCCCGGTGTGCCGGGCATAGAGCCAGTTGAACAGCGCCGTGCGGGCACTGCCGATGTGGAAAAAACCGGTGGGGCTGGGAGCAAAACGGACACGAACTTGAGACATGGGAAGAGGAGAAGGAGGTAACCACTAATTAACACTAATCAAGGCCCGTCCCAGCGTTGATTCAGTCGTGGTTCCGCGGGTTGAACCGGCTGACCGGGTAGCTTGGCGGCCACGAACGCGTCGACCAGCCGCTGGGCTTCCCCGGCCGGCAACTGCATCTCCCGTTCCGCGAAACGTGCCATGTCTTTGGGCCAGGGGGCCTGCAACAGGTAATCCAAGCCAGTGGCGCGCAAATCGATCGCCGCACAGTGCAGGGCCTGCCGGGTCATGCCGAGCAACGCGGAGTGCCGGGCGGTCCAGCCGTGCTGGGCGAATTCCAGATATAGCCCCGGGTCCGGCCCGTAAAGCTTGTCCCCCACCACCCGCCGGCCCAGCCACTCGGCGTGCGCCCGGATCTGGTGCTTCCGACCGGTCACCAACTCCACACCGGCCAAGGTAAACCCCCCGCGTGCCACCAGGGGATAAAAGTTGGTCACCGCCTCCTGGGAACCCTCGCCGGCGATGACCCGCGATTTTACGGTCACATTGGCCGTCGGATCCGGGCCCAGCGGCTGGTTGACGGTGATGGGTTCAACCAGTTCCCCTTCCAGGAGGGTGACATAGAGTTTGCGGATCCGGTGCTGTAGCACGGCTTTGCCCAATCGGCTGCCCATCGCCTCGGTTTTCGCGAGAATGATTACTCCACTGGTCTCCCGATCGAGCCGATAGATTAAGCGGATGGCATCGGGTTTGAACTCTTCCCGCACCGCCCCAGCCAGGCTCGACCAGGGACCGTTCTTGGACGGGTGGCAAACCAGCCAGCCGGGCTTATCGAGCACCAGCAATCGCTCGTCGCTGAGCATTACCCAAGTCCGCAGCTCCGCCGGATCCACCAAAGGCGGGGTGACCGGAGGCAGAGGTTCACTGGCATCAATCATGCGGAAAGTTGTTCAATTTTATTTCGTCATAACCGGCCAAGAAAGTTTGCAAACCGCCTGGTCCGGGGTTCCCTTATTTTTAGTCGAATGAATTGGTTTTTCCCAGTGATGGTCGGGTCGGTCCTCCGGACGACGGCGACGTCAGAGATGAAAATTGTCGGAAGATTCATTGGCCGGTCACTTTGCCTCGATAACCCATAAGAAAATCCATGAATAAAACTGATCATCCCCACGAAATAATCGTATCCGGTATCCATCTCGAACTCACCGCCGGGCTGAAAGCCCATGTGCGGGAAAAGATGGAACGATTATTTCGACACGAGGGCCACATCGTGCGGATCAGGGTCGAGCTCGAGTGCGACCGCAAGCACGACCGTGAACACCAATTTATCGTCAAGGGCCATATCGTCCTCCATGGCCCGGACATCAACGCCACGGTCGATGCGGACGAATGCTACAAGGCGATCGATCTGCTCGTCGACAAGCTTGACCAGGGGTTGCGCAAGCGCCACGGGGTGTTCAAGGACAAGCGGAACCACCCGCACGCCATCGAATTTGGCGACGTGGAGTTGCCCAAGGCCATCTGAGCCGCCGGCCCCATTCCCCTTTCCAGCCCGCCGCGTCCGGCGGGCTTTTTTATGCCATGGATCCCATTTCGCGTCATTTCGCGTGTTTCGCGCGCCATGGCTTGGACCTGCTGAATCCCGTCAAATAGGTTGACGCGATTTGGCTGTAGGCCGGGGTTTATCCCCGACTGGATTTCCAGCCTGTCGGTGTTCCGACGTCGTCCCGCCCCAGCAGCCCGCTCCTCCATCCGACCTAAGCCGCCGGAATACAGTTTTAAAATCCGCGGGGCCTGCTTTCATCCCGTGACCTGCTCCCCATGCCCGGAACCCTTCTTCTGTCTGGTCGCCAACTCACCCTCGCCCGGCTGCGGGCCGCCATTGCGGGGGACGAGCGCCTCGCGCTCACGGCCGGCGCCCGCTCCCGGATTCGCGCCTCCCGCAAAATCGTGGACCGCCTGCGCCATGATCCCGCCCCGCATTATGGCATCAATACCGGCTTCGGCATCCTCGCCCACCAGCGCGTGCCCGCCGCCGACATCGAACAACTCCAGGAAAACCTGATCCTGAGCCACGCCGTCGGGGTCGGCGACGAGGTCTCCGCCGAAATCGTCCGCCTCATGCTGTTGCTCAAGGTCAACGGCCTCGCCGTCGGCCTGTCCGGCGTCACCGAGCGCGTCGTCAATTACCTCCTTCGTTTCTACAACGCGGACGCCCTGCCCGTTGTCTACGCCAAGGGCTCCCTCGGCGCCTCCGGCGACCTCGCCCCGCTGGCGCATCTGGTGCTGCCGCTGCTCGGTCTCGGCGAGATGGACTATCAGGGCCGCCGGCGCACCGCCGCGGCCGTGCTCAAAATCCTCGGCCTCAAGCCGCTCCGCCTGCAATCCAAGGAAGGCCTCGGTCTCATCAATGGCACGCAATTCATGTCGGCCTACGCCGTGCATTGTCTGCTGCGCATCGAAAATCTGGCCAAGACCGCCGACATCGCCGCCGCCATGACGCTCGAGGCCGCCCGCGGCAGCGCGGCGCCCTACGATGCCCGCATCCACGCCGCCCGCCCGCACCCCGGCCAGATCGAGGTGGCCCGCAATCTCCGCCGCTTGCTCCAAGGCTCCAAAATCCTCCCCTCGCATGCGCACTGCGCCAAGGTGCAGGACCCCTACTCGCTCCGCTGCGTCCCCCAGGTGCACGGCGCCGTCCGCCTCGTGCTCGCTCACGCCCGTAGCGTGGTGGAGACCGAGATCAATTCCGCGACCGACAACCCGCTCGTCTTCGCGAACGGCGACGTGGTCAGCGGGGGCAATTTCCACGGCGAACCGCTCGCCTTCATCCTCGACTACCTGGCGATCGGCACGGCCGAGATCGCGTCCATTGCCGAGCGCCGCATCTACATGCTGCTGCACGGCGACACCATCGGCGACCTGAAGGTGCCGCGCCTGCTCATGAAGGACACCGGCCTGAACTCCGGCTTCATGATTCCGCAGTACACCGCCGCCGCACTCGTCTCGGAAAACAAAATCTTCGCCCACCCGGCCTCGGTTGATTCCATCCCCTCCTCACTCGGCCAGGAAGACCACGTGTCCATGGGCTCCATCAGCGCCACCAAGCTGCTGGAAGTGGTGAAGAACACCGAGACCGTCCTCGCCATCGAGTTCATGTGCTCGGCGCAGGGACTCGAGTTTCTGCGCCCGCTCCAATCCGGCCCCGGCGTCGAGGCTGCTTTCGCCGTGGTGCGCCGCTCCATTCCTTTCGCCCAGGCGGACCGCCTCTTCCATCACGACGTGCAGGCCGCCCTCGCCCTCGTCCGCAGCGAACAGATCGTCGCGGCGACGCAACACGCGATCGGCAAACTACGGTAGGGCGAATCCTCCGGATGAGCCTAGCAGCCTGTCGGACTTTGCTCCTGAGTTTCCTTATCATGATGAAAATATGCCCTGCCAACGATGATTCCATCCCAACCAGGCTGCTATGGGCAGCGCTGGGCACTGCCAAACCCCGGAAAACCCGGATCATTCCGGCACGAGGTGCCGGTTTGGCAGCCTGGGGGGAAAAGACGATCGTCATCGAACCCGGGGTTTGGATAGAATACGCCACGTTATTTGCAAGTCCGACAGGCTGCTAGGCTCGCGGTGACGACTCGCCCGACCCCTCAAACCAACCTTCCCCCAGCCCATGCCCCCAGCCCCCGTCCTGCGCGCACCGCGTGGCAACCAGCGCACCTGCAGCACCTGGGCGGCCGAGGCCGCCATGCGGATGCTCATGAACAACCTCGACCCGGAGGTGGCCGAGCGCCCGCAGGATCTCGTTGTCTATGGCGGCCGCGGCAAGGCCGCACGCAACTGGCCGGCCTTTCACGCCATCATTGCTTCCCTCCAAAAGCTCGCGCCGGACGAAACCCTGCTGATCCAGTCGGGCAAACCTGTTGGCGTGGTCCGCACCCACCCCGACGCCCCGCGCGTTCTCCTCGCCAATAGCAACCTCGTGCCCAAGTGGGCGACCCAGGAAATCTTCGACGACTACGAAAAACGGGGCCTCATGATGTACGGCCAGATGACGGCTGGCTCGTGGATCTACATCGGCACGCAGGGCATCCTCCAGGGCACCTATGAGACCTTTGCCGAGGCCGGGCGCCAGCACTTCGGCGGCACCCTGACCGGCCGGCTCTGCGTCACAGCCGGGTGCGGCGGCATGGGCGGGGCGCAACCGCTGGCCATCACCATGGCCGGCGGCACCTGCCTCATCGCGGACGTGGATAGATCCCACCTCCAAAAGCGCGTGCACGACCGCTACCTTGACGAGATCGCGCCGAACCTCGACGCCGCCATTGACCGGGCGGTGGGCTACGCCGCCGAAAAGAAAGCGCTCAGCGTCGGCGTCGTGGCCAACGCCGTCGACCTGTTGGAACGGATGCTCGCTCGAAAAATTCGCGTCGACTCGCTCACCGACCAGACGAGCGCCCACGACCCGTTGGTCGGCTACGTGCCGGTCGGCTACGACCTGAAAGCCGCCGCCGCCCTGCGCAAAAAGAACCCCACTAAATATCAACAGCTCTCCCTCGCCACGATGGCGCGCCACGTGCGGGCCATGCTCGCGCTGCAGCAGCGCGGAGCGCAGACTTTCGATTACGGCAACAACCTCCGGCAGCATGCCCTCGATCAGGGGGTGCGGCGCGCCTTCCACATTCCCGGCTTTGTGCCGGCATATATCCGCCCGCAATTCTGCCTCGGCCGCGGGCCGTTCCGCTGGGTGGCGTTGTCCGGCGATCCCGCGGATATTTTTGCCACCGACCGCGCCCTCTTGGAATTATTTCCCCGGGACGAAGGCCTGCACCGTTGGCTCAAGCTGGCGGGCGAACGCGTCGCTTTCCAGGGATTGCCCGCGCGCATCTGCTGGCTCGGCCTCGGCGAGCGCCACCAGGCCGGCCTGCTCTTCAACCAGATGGTCGCCGACGGCCGGGTGAAAGCCCCCATCGTCATCGGCCGCGACCACCTCGACTGCGGTTCCGTCGCCAGCCCCAATCGCGAGACCGAGGCGATGAAGGACGGCTCCGATGCCATCAGCGACTGGGCGATCCTCAACGCCATGGTCAACATCGCCAGTGGAGCTTCCTGGGTCAGTTTCCACCACGGCGGCGGCGTCGGCATCGGGTACAGCCAGCACGCCGGCCAGGTCATCGTCGCCGACGGCACCCCCGAGGCCGCTCGCCGGCTCGAGCGGGTGCTGACCAACGACCCGATGATGGGCGTCTTCCGCCACGCCGACGCCGGCTACGAGAAGCCGTAGGACTGCGCAGCCCGGCTTAATGTGCAGATGCCGATGCGCCTGCCTGGCGGTCGGGCTTT
>JANMVS010000218.1:0-5764 GCA_031392885.1 Verrucomicrobiota bacterium | reverse complement strand
CCAGCATGACCTTGGTGGTTCCGCCGATGGTACTGTTGACGGTGAGAATGCCGTTCTGGCCGGCGGTGAACCGCAGCGTGTTGGCCGCATTGTTGCCGTTGGTGACGGTGGTGGGAACCAGCGCACCGGTGATGATCGCGGACGTCGCGGTACCGATAAAGACACCATCATTAAAGCCGGTGAGATCGATGCCGTTGATCGTCGCGGTGGAACTGAACTGATTGGTGTCAAAGCCGATGATGCCCCAGGTGTTGGCTGGAGTGGTGAATTTGCCGAGAAACGTGCTGGAGGAAATACCCGTGACGTTGGTATAACCGATGTAGCTTTCCCCGACACCCAAGGCGCTGCCGCCGGCAGTAAGCGTCGTGGCGGGAGAAAGTGCGGTGGCGCTGTCAAAGATCAGGAAGCCACTCGAGACGGAAGTGGCCCCCGTGTAGGTATTCGAACCCCGCAAGTAGACCGTCAGCGGGATGAGGGTGTTTTGGTTTTGGAGCGAAAGGCCCTTGGCCGAGATCTGGATCAGGTTGGATAGCACATACAGCGTGCCGCCGCCGTTGCCGAATTGGTAATTGGCCTGCGCTGTTTGCGGAGTGATCGTACCGGTGAGAATCGCCCTGGTGGCGGTGCCGATGCGTTGTAAGGTATTAGTGTAGTAGCCGGCGAGCGAGAGGTCGATCGCATCGCTAAACGTGCTGGTCGGGGAGCCCGTCGGAGTGTCGACGCCGAAGGAGCCACCGGAACCGGCAAAGATGACAGGGTTGGCGAGAAATGCGGCAAACGCTCCCGGGGTGGCATCCAAGAAACCAAGGTAGCCTTGGGTGTTAACCGTTATGGCCCCGGACACAGGCACCGAGCTGGCGTTGCTGAAAACCAGCGAACCGTTGACGGTGGTGCCCCCGGTGTAAGTGTTAGTCCCGGCGAGGACGGCAATCCCGGAGCCGGCGATCGTCAAAATCCGGGCGCCGCCGCTTTGACCGATCCCGCCGGAGAAAACAATGGGCGGGCGCGTGAAGAATCCGGGAACGGGAACGCTGCCTGCATTGTTGGGCGCGGTGATGAAAGGCTGGTTAAGTTGGGCATTGAAGAGAACGTTGCTGGCGAGGGTGAACGCCCCGCTGAAAGTGAGCGGAGCATCCCAGCTTCTGAAGTTGACGTTACCTGCGCCATTGATGGTAAAGGCGTTGGTCAGGGTCTGGGTGCCGTGGGCGGTGAGATTCACATTTTTGCCTCCGGTCGCAGTTGTAACCGAAACAGGTCCGGTGCCGAAGGGGGTGGAATTCCAGAAGGCGACCACGGTAGTCGGGTGAAGGCCATCGCCGAGCGTGGTGCCACCCGTGTAGGTATTGCCGGCACCGGTGTTGTTGAAAATGAAAGCGGCCGTAAGCGTGACCGAGGTTTGGACGAGAGTGAGGGAGCCGGGGCCGGTATTCTGCCCGGCGACGAGAATCGTGCCGCTCCGCGCATCGAAGGTCTGGGGGCCGCTGAGATTCAGGTTTATGTTGGAACCGAACCGCAAAAAGCTGCTGTTATCATCGACGGAAGCCACACCGTTTGTGAGCGTGAGCACCTGGGGAGTGGCGGCGTTGATGGTGAAATCAATTCCACCCTTGATCTTGATCCGGTTCAGACTGTAGGGGCCGGAAATCAGGAAGCCATCATGGAGGCCTTGCTCGATTTCGATATCTGCCGTCCCGTTGTTCGGCGGCGCGAGCTGGCCCCGCCAATTGGCCGCGTTAGTGATGTCCAAAGTGGTGCCCTGGCCGGTCCACACGAACTGCGCCTGCACGGGCAGCGTCCCCACCAGCAATACAGTTAGAGCTAGGAGGAAACGTCGTGGGTTCGCCATAAGGCAGGCTCATGAAGATCAGCAGCTGCGGCAAGGGGAAACTTGCGTAAAGAACGCAGTCGAGACCGCTGATTGACGCTCACCCAACGCAGTGACAACTGGGTTGAAAAGGTAGGGCGAGTCCTCCGGACGAGCCGTTCGGCGTGCGGCTCGTCGGGGACGACTCGCCCTATCCAAACCAAAGCGGAACAATGCCGCCTCGGCTGCAAAACGCGTTACACCAACGTCTCTAGCCCGGATATTTCATACTCATGCCGGTGAAATTTTTTGCCACAGAGGGCACGGCGAGCCACAGAGTGCACAGAGTAAACAAGCTGTTTGGCTCTGTGCACTCTGTGTGCTCTGTGACTCATGCCTTGGATAGATCAAAGTATGAAATTTTCGGGCTAGGATCTAGACTTTGGTCGCGACTGCTCCCTTCAGAGCGTACCGAGCGAAGCGACCGTCCGTCATCCTCGGGAGGGCCCGCGGCTCTTCCGCCGTCGCTCTGCGCGCTATGGCGGACAAGGCGGGCCGGCTCGCAGGGATCAGCCGTCGCCAAGGCTATGGCTGACAAGTGAACACGGATGATCAATTCGATCTGAACTTTCGGGTTCTCACCCAGGAAGTGATTTTAAGCGATATTTTCCTGTAAATATCTGTATCCGTGTAATCAGTGGAATCCGTGGTTAAAATGGACTGCTGAAATTAGGATCATGGGTCGTTTATATAACATCATCATTTCGTGTTTCGTGGTGAATTTCATCTGCATTGTTCCGGCTCAGTCCGGCCGCTTGAACGACACGATCTGGTTTTGCTCGCGGTGGTTCGTCCAGAAATTTTTCCCGTCGAACGCCAGCGCCCGCGCCGCGAAGGGGATCCGGACGAGATCGTCAATCTGCGGCGTGGCCGGCCGCGGGTCCACCCGCGTGAGCCAATAGTCAGTCGTTGCCTCGGCGTCGGTCGTGACGAGGTAAATAAAACCGTCCACGAAAACCTGTCCGCAGATCCCGTGGGGCGCCACGATGACGCGCTCGACTTTACCATCGGCGCCAAGCGAGAGGATTTTCTTGGCATACCACTGACTGACATGCAGGCGACGGCCGTCCCAGCCGAGCTGCGCCCCGCTATCGTCCGGACAGGGGATTTTGAAATCCGGATCAAAGCCCTGCCCCGGCACACAGCGCCGGATGATCCGGTTATCGTCCGCGGTCTCCCCACAGAGTACGCGCAGCTCCGGGCCAACAAAGGTCAGGCCATATGGGACGCCGGGGGCCTCGCGCTCCCAGCTGACCGTCCACGTGCCCGGATTAATGGCATAGAGGCGTTTCGTCTCGCGCGAACCCATCCAGAGGGTCGCCCCATCCCACGCCAGTGACTGCGGTTTGGGTGCCGGGGAAGTGAGGCGCTTGAGTTCTTGGATGTCGTTCATGCCCGAAATTACTAGGGGCCTGTTTGCTCCGGGGAAAGGAGCAAATAAATCCACGGGATGCGCGCGACAGACCGCCCAGCCCGGCCACGAAGAGCAGCCGGCGGTTGTAAGCGAAAGGCGAATCGGCGGCGGAAGCGGAGGGAGCCATGCGAGAGCCTAAGGGGTGACTTCAAACGGTAGGGCGGAGCGGCTCGCTCCGCCGCGGCGCACCGGGCCGGCGACGAGTGTGAAGCCTCGGCGGCGACGAGTGCTTAGCCTCGGCGGCGACGAGTGCTTAGCCTCGGCGGTGCGCCCTACCCGCGCTATCGCGCTAAACTTGCGAGCTGTTTTCAATCGGAGAATCGGGTTGCGCAAACCCACCCTGGTTAGAGCGGATTAATGCGGTGATGTCTAAAAAAGATGCGATTGAGTCAATGCCCCAGCGCCGGTTCCCGGAATAAGGCTTGAGCCCCGGGCCGCCCCACCCTCACACCCTATCCGCCGATGCGACCCAATATTCTTACCGTGGATGATTCCAAGGCGCTCCGACTCTTCGTCGAGCAAGCCCTCAGCGCTTTCGACTGCGACATGAGCGAGGCCGCAAACGGCTACAATGCCTTCTTCGCCATCGAACGGGCCCGGCCCGATCTCATTCTCCTCGATATCAGCATGCCCGTGATGGATGGCATCGAGACGCTGACCCGCCTGAAAGCCGCCCCCGAGCTCTCGGCCATCCCGGTGATCATGCTGACTTCGCGCGCCGATCACGTCGTCAAATCGCAACTCCCGACCTTGGGCGCGAGTGACTCCCTCATGAAGCCATTCACCGCGGCCGCGCTGCTCGCGAAGATCCGTCCCATCCTCGAGCTCAAACTGATCAAGCCGTAGCCCGAGCCATTCGCGCCCAGAATGATCGCTGCCGACGAGCTGATCACTGGAGCCGCGGCGATCCCGCCGCGGTTTGCGCCCGACCCACGGCGAGTGGTATCTCGACCGCAAAGCCGGTCGCATTTATTTCTATCCCCCCGCCGCGCTGACGCCTGACTCGGTCGTTGTCTCCGAACTCGCCGCGCCGCTTGTCACCCTCAACCAGGTCGCCCACGTTTCCCTCGAGGGCTTCACTTTCGAGCATGGTCGGGGCAGCGGGGTCGTGATCACAGGGGGGGAGGAGTGTCAGATCGCCGGCGCCACCTTCCGCGAACTCGGCGGCGAGGCCCTCGTTATCGCCGGCGGCCAGCGGCACCGCGTCGTCAGCTGTGATCTCCATGACCTCGCCCTCGGCGCCATTCACGTCGCCGGGGGCGATCGCACCACGCTCACGCCTTCGCACCACGAGATTCTCAACAACCATATCCACGACTGCAGTCAGTGGCTCCGCACCGGCCAGTATGGCATTTTCTTCGAAGGCGTCGGCCAGCATATCGCGCACAATCTCATCCACGACGCGCCCTTCGAGGGCATGTATCAGCGCGGCAACGATCATGTCCTGGAGTACAACGAGGTCTACCGCGTCTGCACCGAAACCGGCGATGCCGGCGCGATCCACACCGGCCGCGATTTCACCTGGCAGGGCAATGTCATCCGCTATAACTACTGGCACGACCTGAAGGGCCCCGGCCTGCACGGCGTCACCGCGGTCTACCTCGACGATTTTTCCTGCGGCTATGCCATCTACGGCAACGTGTTTTACCGTGCCGGCCGCGCGGTGGAACTCGGCGGCGGCCGCGACAACACCTTCACCAATAATCTCTTCGTCGAGTGCGCGCCCGCCGTGCACCTCGATGCCCGCGGGCTCGGCTGGGCCGCCAACTATTTCAACGGCGAATACCCCACCCTCTTCGACACCTTCCGGGCGCTGCACGCCGACCAACCGCCCTACGCCACCCGTTATCCGCGGCTGAAAACCATTTTGCAGGACGAGCCCGCCGTGCCGAAGGGCAACGTCGTCACCGGCAATATCTCCTGGGGTTCCGGTCGCTGGTGCGACGTTTACGATTTCCATGCCTTCGATTTTCACCGCACCATCACGATGCGGAACAATCTCGTCGCCGATTCCGGCTTCATGCGGCGCCGCGCCCGGCCGGAGAAGACGCTGGACCCCTATTACCTCAACATCGACGGCACGGAGGGCTACACGCTCCTGCCCACTGACAGTAAAGATTCTTGGCTCAAGCTTGCCCGTACCGTCCAGCCACTCGTCAGGTCCTGCTCCGGATTTTCCGCCAATTCTCCAGACAGCGCTGCGCCGTCTCAAATTCGGTAAACCGGCTGCCTTCCTGTTCCATCAGGAAATATTCCACGCCGCCGACGGACTCGGCCGCGGCGAGGATGTCGGTCCACGGCGCGACGCCTTCGCCGAACAGCACCCGGTAGCCTTTCTCCTCGGTGGCTTTGCCGGGCGCCCAGTCCTTGAGATGAACGCTCCGGATGCGGCCGGGGTTGGCCTTGATCCAGGCGATGGGATCCGCGCCGGCCTCCAGACAAGTGCCCACATCGAACTGGAGCACAAACTCCGCGGGCGTGTGGGC
>JANMVS010000184.1:0-3558 GCA_031392885.1 Verrucomicrobiota bacterium | reverse complement strand
TGGTCGCGGCCCTCGGCCGGGACCATGCCGCCCCGGCTGCAAAACACGTTTTGCCCGTGACGGAACGCAGCCGGACCGCATTCGACTTTAGCCTTTATTCCTCAGAAGGACAATCAGATCGCCCATACCAATCGCCCTAGCCCGGATATTTCACCCTCTTCTCGCAACCGAAACCACACCCTGTCCCAAATCTTTTTCCGCATTCACGGCTGCTCGGGATATCCGGGCTAGGCGGGAGACGAGGCAATCCTGCACTTCGTCTGTCTCAGTGGCCCGAGCCGGTCGAGGGGCTGGAGCGCCCCGGTGCGCTGCGCGCACCTCGCGATGACCATAGGGTGAAGGAAACGGCGATGGTATCACAGCCCCGGATCGGCCCGCAGCACCACGCCACTTTGAAATACGACATCACTTTCTTCCGGAATCGACGAACTCGACCCTCCGCCCAGTCCGCCGGTGCCGATGCCCAGTCCGCCAATATTTCCGCCCATGGAAATATTTGTGTTCTGCAGGTTCAGGCCGCCGCCCTTGCTATAGGTCCACACTTCTTCCGCCCCCTTCCTTCCCATCCGGTTGGTTATATGAGCCGGCTCGCCGCGCGTCATACGCACCATTTCCGGCGTCATCCCCACCAGCACCTTGCCGTTGAGCACCGCTTCCTGGATTTCGAACGGCCAGGATTCATACTGCGCCCGGTTGGCATCGATGCGCGACATCGGTGAAGAAGAACAGCCGGCGAAGAAAAATAGCGCCAGACAGACGGGATAAAGTCGGTGACCGCGGCGAACCATAGCGGCGACCATACACTGAATCCGGCCGTCGTCAAAACTTCCGTGGTCCTACTGACCGGTGCGGATTCGGGTTATCCACCCGGGCAACCGCCCCAGCCTTGCAGCCGTGCCCCAATTCCCTTTCGTAGCTCCGTGTCCGACCGCCTGAAAGATTTGCAACGCCAGCACGCGCTGGCCCGAGAACAGCTCGCGTGGCTGGAGCGCGAAATCGCCCGGGAATCCGGCCAATCGCCGCCCCTCGCCGCTCCCCTCCCGCTGACGCCGGGGCCGCAGCCACGGGTCGTTCCACCTGAGCCCCCCACCGCGTCGCAGGCGGCGGCGGACGCCGAGGCCATTCTGGCCCAATATCGGCCGGCGCCGGAAGCGGTGCAGAAAAATGTCAAGCTGGGCTGCTTCCTCTACTTCTTTGGCGCGTTGGGCTTGCTCCTGCTCGGCGTACTGGCCGTCTATTTGCTCCGCGCGCCGAAGTAGGCCTCAGAGCGTCACGCGCTGGCCGAGCGAGTTCCATGACTCCCAGACCGCCTCGGTGAAATGCATGTAGCTCACGCCAGTCGTGAAATCCGTCAGCTTCACCGGCCGGCCGGTGCGGATGCTGTCGATGAAATCGGCCTCCACCCGCCAGGCGCCGCGTTTCCCGGGGGCAATCTCCACCAGGTGCTCCGCTTCGCCGGCGCGAGTCAGCCACAGCTCATTCTTGGCCAAATCCAGGCGAAGTCCGGCCAGGCTCCCATTGAGCCGGATTTCGTTACGCAGTGCGGTGCGCTCCACCCCGCTGAAGTGGGCCACGAGCCGGGCGCCGTCCGCATAGCGCCCGAGCACGCTGACGCTCTCGGGGATCGTCGTCGGCCAGGGCACGCCTTCGTCGTCCTTGCGCTCCTTGGTGAAGATGGCCGCATCCGCCATCAGGGCCGTCACCCCGCGGCCGAGCCACCGCAAAATCATCTCGTAATATATCCCCAGGAAGAGCGTGTTCTTCCCGCTCAGCCCGATGTCCTGCCGCCAACTCCGGGGCAAAGCACCATCGGCCAGGCCGCCATTGGTGCAGGTCACCAGCACTTCCCGCAACGTCCCGAGGGTCCCGTCCGCCAGCCGGTCGCGGATCGTGGTGTCGAACGGCAAGGACATCGGCGCCGGCACAATTTGGGCGACCAGATCCGGATGCTGCCGGGCTTCCTCCAGCATCATCTCCGCCTCAGCCAGATTGCGGGCCATGCGCGCCTCGGTCAGCACATGCTTGCCAGCCCGGAGGGCGGCCACCGCGAGTTTGGCGTGCATGTTCGGCCAGGTGCCGATGCAGATGGCGTCAATCGCGGGGGATTCGACAATGGCGCGCCAGTTCTCGGCGACCACGGGAATACCAAACTCCTGCGCCACTTTCTCGCCGGATTGGCGGGTGCGGTTGCAGACCGCGGCGAGCACAACGCCAGGAATACTCTTAAAGCCCGGCAGGTGTTTCCCGCAAGTGTTGCCGCCGGCGCCGATGACGCCGATACGAACCGGCTTATTCACGGCGCCAGCCCTTCGGACGTTGCCGCCTTCTCCAAGGAAAGCTGGCTCTGTTCGGTTTCGTCCAGACCCATTTCAGCGTCGCCGGCCCCGCGGGGGGCATTTGACGTCGTCAGCCAAGCGTCGATCTGTCGCGGCGACAGCACATCCGACGACGGCAGCTCATCAATCGACTTGATGCCCACAAACCCCAGGAAGGTGTCGGTCGTGCCGTATTGAATCGGTCGGCCCGGCAGCTCGGCCCGGCCCACGATATAGACCAGATCACGCTCCAGCAGCCTGTTCAAACCGGCCTCGGCCGACACGCCACGGATCCGCTCGATCTCGGCCCGCGTCACCGGCTGGCGATAAGCGATCACGGCCATCGTCTCGAGTGCCGGTGGGCTCAAGCGTACCGGCGGGGGTTCATTGCGCAGCAACCGCACCCAGCGGGCAAACCGCGGATGCGTCGCCAGTCGCCAGCCATGGTGCCCCTCGACGAGCACGAGCTCGCTGTCCGCCGCCTGCAGTTCGAGGGCAATGGCGTCAAACACCTCGCGGATTTGGGCCATGGTCACGAGCGTCGGCACCTCGCGGTAAAATTCTCCGTCCTCGGCTGGCCCGGTGGCGGGGTCAAGCACCTCAGCGGCTTCGGCCGTTTCCATCGGGACAGGGTCGGCACCCTCGGGGGACTCCGGCGCCACCGAGCCTTCGCCCGTCAGCGGCAACACCGTCGCCAGCTCATGGAAACGGCTGACCGCCGTTTGGATATCCTTCACGGAAAGCGGACCGTTCGAGGCGAACAGCATCACTTTTAACACACGTTTGAGATCAAATGACATGCTTGAAACCCCCAGTGAATGCGCCCCGGCACCACCCAAGCAATCCCGAAAAAGAGGTTCGCTTCGGGTGACGGGCTGATCTTGGTCGGGCGGTGAGTCCCATCACCGCCGATTCGGCCGCCGCGTGGTGCGGTGTTCGCGGCCCTGTGCGCAAGCACCGGCCTCCGGACGCGTTGGCTTGCCAAGCAGAGAAGCAAACGCGTCCGGCCTGTCCGTCGTAGCCTTGGCGAAGTCGGAAGGAATTCAAAGGGACAGGTCAATATTACGATCATACGTAGGATTACGTAAAGATCGTGGTTGGGGGACGGGGTGCGCCGGACGAGCCTGTCGATGGCATGAGGCAGCCGCGCATCAAAGTAGACCCGGAAACCGACCAGGCGGTGTATCACTGTATGACGCGAGTGGTGAACAAGGAGCGCCTTTTCGACGACACCGCCCGGGAA
>JANMVS010000174.1:0-1969 GCA_031392885.1 Verrucomicrobiota bacterium | reverse complement strand
CGGCGATGATCGTATCCGTGAAACGCTTCTGAAATGCGCCGATGAAGAGGAAGCGGGACAAGGAGAGGAGTCGTCCCGCGCCGCCGCGCCGCCGGTCAGCCCGCAGGAACAGGGAACAGATTTCCGACGGCCCGCGGTGATCCTGCTTCAGGTGCAGGACGGAAACCTCCCGGTCGATCTTCAGCGGGCGGTGGACGAGCTTTTCCCGCCGGATCTCGTAGCTGTACCACGGCTCGAAGCCGCCGACGCACGAGGCGATGCCGGACACCCCCACGACCTCATGGGTTACGGTGTCCTCCAGGGCAAACAGGTAGTATTCCCCGCCGGGCTTGCGCACGCGGGGGCTGAAGGCGCGGGTCGAGCTCTCAATGCGATCGCCGAGGAATTCCTCGTTCAAGGGCAGGGTGGTCAGACCGCCCCCGGTGGATCCGGCCAGGGCCACGAGGCCGGCCAGGTCTTTTTCGCAAATGGGACGGAGAAGGAGCATGAGGAAAGTAGGGCCGGGTTATTTATACCAATCATCCATTGAATTCAGACTTTACACCAAGATCGCAAAGTTCGCGAAGTCAGTATGAGGCAATTATGTCGAACCTTGGCTGTCTTTGCTGCCTTGGTGTGAAAATCCGATTTCGCATAGTAATTGGTATTATTCCTTCGCCGGCAGTGGACAGTCACCGGTGGCCAGGCGGTGGAGGAACAGAGCGGAGAGCTGGGCACGGGTGACAAGGCTCGGGAGAACCACACACTCGCGGTCGCTGTGCTGATTGTCGCCGAGCGGACCGAGGCCGTCAAGGTTGGGCCGGCCGGCGCTGATCCCGGCTGAGTCAAATCCCCATCCGCGGCCCTTGTCGGGGAGGATCCGCTCCGGGCCGCACCGCCACGGAGGGGCTGATGCGCGCGGGAGCCTCCGGCGGCATCAGGTCGGGCTCGATCACCACGGTGGGCAGCGTTCTGACATTGCGGGCGGCTTCCGTGAGCACCAGCCGGTCTGCGGCGGAGAGTCGCGCCAGGTCGCCGCCCTCGAAATAGACCATCGCTTTGAGCGACTCCGCCGGCGGGAAAGTGGGTTTGAACATCTGTTCCGCCGCCGCCAGACCCGCGTCCACGCGGGTTCCGGCCCGGACCATGGCGGCAATATCCTGGTAGTCCTTGGCCTCGGAACGCTGGAGGATGACCTTGAGTTTCGTGGCCATCAGGTCGGTCGGCGAAGCCACACGCAGCAGTCCGTCTTGGGTGTGCTGGGGCTGGCCGGCCCGGCCAAAATCCAGGCCGCCAAAGAAGGAGACTTTCACCCCTGAAGCCGTCACCACCGTGAAGGTGTTGTGATTGTCCTGGAGCACCGTGCTTTGCTTGAGAAAGGGCAGCGCTTGGCGCAGCGCTTCCCGGTTTACCGGACGGGAGTTGAAGAAATCGAAGTCCACCGACTGGCGGTGGCCCAGCCGCAGCGCGATGGCCGTGCCACCATAGAGCACGTAACCCTGCTGCTGCACCGGACGCAATTCGGGCAAGAGCTGGCGCTGGGCGGCGGGCAGGATGTCCAGCCGGGGCTTGAAAGTGTCCATCACTCGACCCGCCGGACAGGCATGGGCGGCACGGCACCCGGCCGGGCCAGTCCGAGCCGATAATGCCAGTAGTGCCAGGAGCGTTCGTTGAACTGCCCGGCCTCGGCTCGGGTCAGGACCGCCTGCAGGGTGTTTTCTCCCAAGGCTTCGACCAGCCGGCGGGCGTCGTTAAATTCCCCGAGGTTCATCACCTGCGCCACGATGCGCGCCGGGTATTCCAGGGCCGCGGCCGGGGTCAGCCACCAGATGTATTTGCGCGCGAAGTCCCCCAGCAATGACTCGTGGCCCGCCAGTGCCGGTAACGGCAAGTTGGGGGCGAGAACCGGGGCAATGGGCGATGCGTTTTGCACGCTCATAACTTATCACTCCCCGGTCTGAAAACAAGCCGGCATCTGGACGTCTTGCGC
>JANMVS010000082.1:0-21351 GCA_031392885.1 Verrucomicrobiota bacterium | reverse complement strand
GAACTGGGTGCGGCCGCCGCTTTGCAGGTTGGCGGCGCTGCGCAGGAAGGAGGCGGAGCCGGTCATCGCCCCGAAGGCCGTGGCCGCCAGGTTGCCCAGGCCCAGCCCGCATATTTCACACTCGTCACGAAATTTTGGCGGTGCACGACGACGCTCAGCCCGCGTGGGTCCGGGACTTGGTCGGTTATGCGGGCTAGGCTGGGAGTTGGCTGGTGCGAGTGCCGGGAGTCGAACCCGGATCATCAGCTTCGGAGGCGGATACACTATCCATTGTGCTACACTCGCAGGGAACCGAGCGGACAGCTTTCCGGGACGCCGCGGGTTTTCAAGCTGTTTTCAACACGAACGATGCTGGGCACGGCCGGATGCAGGGCCGGCGCTGGTCGCCGGGCCGGGTTCCGCTCATGGCACGGCACGCCGACAAGCGGCGGCCCTCCATTCCACGGGTACCGTTCTGCAATAAAGGGCTGGGCACGCCGATGGGCAGGCGCGGCGGGCCCAGCGGTCCCGCCCTACCACCTTAATGCGCGACCTTGACCGCGGCGGTCAGGGGCTGGCCGATCTCCTGGAGCAGGTCCTTGAACCACGGCTGGGTAGTGTCGAAGGCCTTGCCACCCTTGATCCGGGGAAATTCAATGGCGCGAAGCTCGTCGCCCCGCTCCTCGTCGTGGCCAATGAGGCCGGAGATACCCTGGCGGGCGCACGCGACGGCCTTCAGCACGCAGGTGTCGATCAGCTGGAAATCCTCGGCGTTGGCCGGGGCGGAGCGGGAAAAATAGCCGCTCTTCTGCACCAGGACTTTTTCGGCACCGAGCATGGCGGCGAACCGCTCGCCGAACCACTTGCCGGGGTTGATGGTGTCGAGACGGACATGGCCGAAGGCGTCGCGGTCGATCTGAGCGCCCCGGGCCGTCATTTCGCTGATGATGCTGTCGAGGCCGGCACCCTCGCTGACGAAGAGGTTGATGTTGCCCAGCCGGTCCATGAGGGCGCGGAGGCGTTTGGCCTCGGCCTCGATGTCGAGGGCCAGCTCGGGTAGGTAGATTGCATGCACGGCGTAGCGCTCCTTGATGAGGCCGATGGCGGGCACCCATTCCTGCGGGGCCAAACCCTGTTGGTAGACCCGGGCGGTGGCGGCCGTGAGCCAGCCGCAGCTGCGGCCCATGATCTCGTGGACGATCAGCGTCCGCCCACTGGCGCCGAGCTCGGTGACGACGTTGGAGAAAAACCGCGCGCCCTGCTCGGCGGCCGTGACGGCGCCGAGGCTTTGCTTGATGGGAATGATGTCGTTATCGATCGTCTTGGGCAGGCCGATGACATTGAGCTGATAATTGTGCTGCTGAAGATACGCGGCGAGGTCGGCGGCCGTGGTATTGGTGTCGTCGCCGCCCACGGTGTGGAGGATGTCGACGCCATCGCGCTGCAGTTGCTCGGCGGCGACGGTCAGGGGATTCTGGCCTTCCTTGACCAGGCCACGCTTCACGGCGTCCTTGACGTTAGTGAGTTTCACGCGGCTGTTGCCGATGACGCTGCCGCCGTAGCGGCGGAGGATCCCGGCTGAGGCGCGGATCTCGGGGGTGACGGTGATGCGGTCACCGAGCAGCAGACCCTTGTAGCCGGAGCGGTAGCAGATGATCTCCCAGTCGGGACATTGCTGCGTGTAGTGCAGAATGAGCTGGCCGACGGCGGCGCTGAGGCAGGGGGCGTGTCCGCCCGCAGTGAGAATCGCGACTTTCTTTTTCGGGGAGCTCATAATGGAGGCTGGAAAGCAAGCAGCCGGATCGCGCCAAATCAACCCCAGGCCACGGATTGGCGTGTCTTATTTCCCCGCCGCCTGCATCTGGCGGTGGACAAAGAAATAGTAGATGACCCCCAGTACGGCGAGGAGGCCGGCGGCCCAGAGGGTGAGGGAATGCAGCTCGCCGTTCATCAGTGCCTGATCCTGACCGGCCTTGATGCCGAGCCAACAAAGCACGGTGCACCAGAGGCCGGAGCCGACGAGGGTCCAGAGGGAGAATTTCCAATAATTCATCCGGACGATGCCGGCCGGAATGCCGATGAGGTGACGCACCACGGGCAGGAGCCGCGAGGCGAAGATCCCGAAGTTGCCGTACGCGGCGGCCCAGCGCTCGGCTTTTTCCACCTTTTCCGGCGAGACCATGAAATATTTGCCGTACTTCAGCACGAGCGGGCGGCCGGCCCAGCGGGTGGTCCAATACATCGCCGTGGCCCCGAGCCACGAACCGAGGGCGCCGGCGAGAACGATGCCAGTCAGACTCAGGTTGCCCTTGGTGTGGGCGAGGTAGGCCGCTGGCGGAATTACCAGCTCGCTGGGCAGAGGCAGAAACGTGCTCTCGATGAACATCAGCAGCACGATGAGCGGATAACCACCGGTCTCCAACGAGTGGGTGTACCAGTCGAGGAGCGGTTTGAAGAGGTCGTGCATCAACAAAAAAGGCAGGCGCGGAGGACGCCCGCCGGAGTGCAGCGCTGCCGATTAGACGTCGGCTTTGGTCTTGCGCAGACCCTGGACGCGGTCGCCTTCCTTCCACTGGCCGCGCTTCTTGAGCAGGGCTACGCGCTCGAAGCGCTTAAGGACATTGCGTTTGATGACGAGGCCGCCGCCGGATTTGAGGCTGTTGTGCTGGGACATTGAGAGGGTTGGATTAAAGTGGTTTCGGACTTTGGAAGGGTGCGGATGTAGAGTTCGCCATTGCCCATGACAAGTACTTTTCGCCCACGTTTTCGGAGCCGACCTCAATCCATTGCGGCGTCACGCCAGGATGATGGTGATGCATCCAGGAACTGAGGACGGAAGCGTTGGCCGGCAGGTATTTAAACCAGATGCGAAATTCCTCCGCCTGCTCCATTTTACCTTCCCAATGATAGTAGGAAGTGATCGGCCCGTCCACCTGGGCACAGACGGCCAGCCGCGCTTCTATCGCACCGCGGGCGAGGCGGTCGGCGTCAGCCCGTTGGGCGGTAGTGGTCCAAGCTACGAACATGGACGGAGTTTCTCACGAAAGGAGGCAGATGTCAAAGCCAGCTCAAGGGGGGGCCGCGCACGACTTCGGATGTTGGGGCCACGGTTGCGCCTGCTCCTGGCTGCTTTCACTCCGGGGTGACACCCTTCTGCTCGCCCCGTGAGTGGTCAAGAGGGTCGGCCGTGGGGCTTGGGGTTGACAGTGAGCAGCCGTAACGTCGCCAATGCCCCAAACCCCAAGGCTGACCCTATCTGCTTGCTTTATCTGCCTGCTCCGCCGCCCGGCGGCTGCGGCAGGAGGGTGCCGGTTACACGTGGATCACGTCGGCTTTGCACATGGGCCAAGCGAGTTCCGTAAGGGCGTACTTGAGCCAAGTAACGAAGTAGCATCTAGCGGCCTGACCCCGTCGGATTACCTGCCTTCTGGCGGATCAGCATTGCCGGACTCGACCTCAATCAACACGGCATCGTCTGCACCGCCACTGGCGGGCGAAGGCACCGGGTCCCGGCGGGCCGGTGGCGTGGCGGGCGGCACGTCCGCGGCGGCTGGACTGGTCACGCGTCGCCGGAGGCCGCGGCTTCCAATGGGGTGATGACGAAGGCAAGGTTACAGCCCGGGACTTGGCTACACCTTGGGCGGTAGGGTTTAGGACGGGGTCGGGGAATCCGCGAAATTGGCCCTTGACGCTCCTCCCTGCCGCCGTAGGCCTATCCGTTCACAATCTTCCCGACTGCCACTATGAGAGACGAATACATCCGCGAAGCCCAGAAGGTCATTCCTGACCCGAACATTCTGATCAACGTGATTTCCCGCCGCGTCAAGCAGCTGCGCCGCGGCAGCCGTCCGCTCGTGGAATCGCTCGAGAAGCTCAGTCCCGAGGACGTCGCCCTGCGCGAGGTGATCGAGGGTAAGATCAGTTACGAGCTGCACAAGGTCTAAGCGGCCGGCGGGATTCACCCTGATTTGCGCGAAGCGAGGCCCCGGCCTCGCTTCTTTTGTTTGTCACGCCGCGCCTTCCGCCGCATCACTGCCCTTCGCCCATGGCCGCCAAGTCGCACGATTCCGCCCGTTACACCGAGCTTCGCAATTCGAAGGCGTTGCGCGACTATTTCATTCACGACAAGTTTGAGGCGGGTATCAAATTGGTCGGCACGGAGGTCAAATCCATCCGTGCCGGCAAAGCACAGGTCACCGACGCATTCGCCCGGGTGGAGAAGGGCGGGGTGTGGCTCTATGGCGCCTACATCCAGGAATATATCCATGGCGGCCCGACGCAGCACGCCCCGCGCCGGGTGCGCCAGCTGCTGCTGCATGAGAGTGAAATCCGCAAGCTGCAGATCGCCGTCGAAACCGGCGGCAAGACCATCGTGGCCCTGCGGATGTATTTCAAGGAAGCCCTGGTGAAGGTCGAGATCGCCACCGCGACCGGCAAAAAGCAGTTCGACAAGCGCGCGGACGTCAAAAAGCGTGAGTTGCAAATGGAAGCCCGCAAAGCCCTCAAGTTTCGCCGATGAAAAAAGCCAAACAGCTCAACGGCGTCACCGTGCGCGTGCCGGGCAGCACCTCGAATTGCGGCGCGGGTTTTGACACGCTCGGCCTCGCTCTCACCATTTACAACACTGTCACCCTCACCCGGGGCGACTGGCGCGGCGCGCAGGCGGCCACGGATCGCGACACGGCGGGGCTGAACATGGCGGACGAGGCGGCGCGGCTGTTTTTTGTACGCACCGGCCTCGAGGAGTTTGGCTACACCCTCAGCATCGCCGGGGACGTGCCGATGTCACGCGGGCTGGGCTCGAGTGTCACGTTGCGGGCGGGGGTGGTTGCGGCGCTCAACGAACTGGCCGGCGCGCGGCTCACCAAGGACGATTTGTGCAGTCTGGTGACCCAGCTGGAAGGGCATCCCGACAACGCCACCCCGGCCATCATCGGCGGTTTTTGCGTGGCACGCTGCGATCCGCACACCGGTGAATTGCTCGGGGTGGTGCGCCAGCCGATTGGGCGCGATCTTTTCTTTGTGGTGGTGTCACCCGACCAGGAACTCGAGACCAAGAAGGCGCGCGGCATTTTGCCGAAAGAGCTGCCGTATTTTGATGCGATCAAGAGCGTCAACAGTGCGGCCTATGTGGTCGCGGCGATATTGACCGGGGAATACGACCGGCTGCGCGATGCGGTGTGCGATTTTCTGCACGAGCCCTACCGGCTGCCGCTTATCCCCGGCGCCAAGCCGGCGATCGAGTCCGGGGTGAAGGCCGGTGCCCTCACGGGCTGGCTGAGCGGCAGCGGTTCGAGCGTCCTGTGTGTCGCGCGGCCGCGGGTGGCGGCCAAGGTTGGTCGGGCGATGGTCGCGGCATTTGCCGCGCAGAAATTACCCGCCACCGTCCGCCTGCTGCAGGCCGATAATCAGGGTCTAACGGTGGTGAAACGGCGTGCGTGAGTTGCGCACGGCGGGCGGCTGTGCGTCGGGCCAGTATTTGACCACCTGCTCCGCCAGCGTTTTCCACTTGAAGGGCTTGCGCACGACGGCCTTCAGCGCCGGCACCTTGGCCAGCTCGCGCTGGGTGAACTTCAGCAGATAGGCCGTGATCATCACCACCGGAATGTCGGGGGCCGTTTTGGCGACCTCGGTGATGAATTGCATGCCGTTCATGGACGGCATTTGGTAATCGGTGATGATCAGCCCGACGTTCAGGTTAGGGAGCGCGCGCAGTGCTTCCGCCGGGGTGGTGAAGCCGCGGACGGGGCAGGCGAGGTTATCGCTCAGCAATTGCTGCAGCAAATCGATGTAGGCGATTTCATCGTCCACCAGGACAATAATCTTATCAGCGGAACTCGACATGTGGGGTGAGATGAAATTTTCCTGCGGCCCAAACAGGAGCAATACCACTAGATTAAAAATGAGCGCCGTAAAGCGGATAAAATTCACGCCCGGCCGCACCCAGCTGGGTCCAGCGCGCCGCGGGCGCACGGGGGTCCGCCTCGTTGACAGGGCGGAGCGGATCCGCACGCTGCCCGGCGTTATGCTTCACGTCGTCCTTTTCGCGCCGCAGATCCCGCCTAACACCGGCAACATCGGCCGGATGTGTGCCGTGACCTGCTGCCGGTTGCACCTGATCCATCCGCTGGGTTTTGCGATCACCGACAAGAACCTCAAGCGCGCCGGCATGGACTACTGGCATACCCTGGATGTCCATCAGCATGTTGACTGGGCGGCGTTCAAGGCCAGCCCCGCCGCCCCGCGGCGGTTGTGGCTGTTTACCACGCACGCCGCGCAGTCTTTTTGGGCGGTGGCTTATGCCGACGGCGACGGGCTCGTTTTCGGCAACGAGGAAGCGGGTGCGCCCGACTGGCTGCACGCCGAGTTTGGCGACCAGCAGCGCGTGAAGATTCCCCACGGCAACGCCGCACTCCGTTCGCTCAATCTCTCGACGGCCGCCGGCATCGCGACGTACGAGGCCTTGCGCCAGACGGGATTTACCGGCGGCTAAGCCGGCGCGGCCGTTCAGCCGCGGCGGATTTCCGAGCCCTTGAAGCGGATGATGGTGCGGTAGACCTTCTTCACCCGGCAGGTGATTTTCCCAGTCACGAGATCAAAAGACTCGGGAATCTCGATCCGGTGCACGTCCACCACGGCGTGGTAGCCGCGCTCGGAAAAAATATCGATCAGCATCGCCAGGGCCTCAGGCTCACTCAGTGCGGAATCCTCGCTGTTGATGTTCGAGTGGCCGGAGAGGGCATGGCGCGTGATGATCGGCATCATCTTCTTTTCGATGAGCGTGATCACGCGCTGAAAGAGTCCGGGGTTGCCCAGCTCGTAGCTATCGAGCCGTTTGACCAGCTCCTGCCGGGCGTGGACGACAATCTCGCTGGCCAGCGGCAGCATGCGCAGCCGGTCAAAGGTGTGCGGGTCAAGTTCGAGTGAGCTTTGATACTCCAGCTCACCGACGATATTCTGCTCAACCTCAGCGAAGGTGCCCTCGGCGTTGATGAGGTGGTAATAAAAAATATCCTTGAGGGAGAGCAGAGCGTCCCAGGTCTGTTCCTTGAAGACGCGGTAGCGGCGGCGTGCGAGCGCCTCGTCGAAATCCGTGGCCCGTTCTTCCTGCAACTGGCCCTGGCCGGTGCGGCGGACTTCCTCATTGGATGCTTTGACCCTGCGACCGCGACTGAGTTGACGGGCGACGCTCTCCTTCTCGTCCACGAACAGCACGACGATTTGCATCACGGGTTGCCGGAAGTGGATCGCGAGGGGTGAACCGTAGAATTCGCGCCAGAGCTGGGTCATCTTCTCGTAAAGCATCTTCAGGCACTCCACCTGCACCTTGGTGCGCGGGAAGCCGTCGAGGATGACGCCGTCGCGGTATTCCGGCTTGAGCAGCCGGCGCAGCAGCACCGCGAGCACTTCGCGGTCGCCGATCATGTTGCCGGCATTCTTGATTTTCTTCATCTCCGGCGTGTCGAGCAGCGAGCTCATCACGATGGGTGCGCAGGTCATGCCCCGGGTTTTGGCGATGAAAGCCGTGTTGGTGCCTTTGCCGGCGCCGGGGGCGCCGCCGAGGAGAATGATTTCCTTCGGAAAGCGCAGGTGCTCGCGCCCGAAATGGGCTTCGAGGTCATCCCAGATGGGCTCAAAAATAATCCTGGCGTCCTTGATTTCCAAGTCCGGGGCCGGCGTGGGAACGGGAGAGGGGGAGAGTTTCGCGGCTTCGCTCATGCTGGTGGTCGAAGCCTAGGGGCCGGATTTCGTCCGAGGCGACAAAATTTACTTCGGCCCAGACCGATAGAGGACGCGGGGGGCGCGGGCTCCCCTCAACCCCCCGGGGGCCAACGCAGCGCCGGTCAGGTCTCAGGCCCCTTTGCGGGGGAGAACCCGGGCGGGGGTTTCCATCTGCCCGCGCGTGACCCCCAGCTGGTTGATGAGTTTCAGCTCCCGCCACAGTTCTGCCCCGCTGACCTGCCCGCGCACTAGTTGCTGGTAACGCGCCACAGTGCGGCCAACCTCCGCGGTGCTTTCGGTGAGAAATTCCACCCGGAAGGAGCGGGCGCCGAGTGCGATCAGCCGGGCGGCATATTCCGCCCCGGTCTGGGCCCGGCTGTTGTAGACCGTGTTACGGCAGCCGGCGTCGGCCTTCAGCGGATGCTCCGCGCCCACCCGGTCGCGCAACGCCACGCGGTGCGTGTCGCACGGCCGACCACAGTCCCGGTAATCCTTGCCGGTGGAGAGAAACGCGCAGAACACACAGTGCTCCATATGAAACATCGGCATGTGCTGGTGCAGGGTGATGTCGAACCAGGCGCCGGGGGCGCTTTGCAACAGCGACTCGAGCTGGCCGATGTTCAAGTCGTAGGAGGCGGTCACGCGTTCCAGTCCGTAGTGATTGATGAAATAGTCCGCCGTCCTCGGGTTGGCAACGTTCAGGGAGAAATCCCCGCGCAAGCGCCGGCCGGCAAAAACCTGCAGGTGATCGTAATTTCTCACGAGGTAACCGTCCGCCTCGCACGAGAGCACCTGCTGGATAATCCACTCCTCGCCGGGTTTGAAAACCCGGGGGGCGGCGACCCAGATGGAGGAATTTTCGATTGCTGGGGCGGCGAGGGCCTGGAGTTGCCGAAAGCGGGTGACGGCGTCGCGGTAATGCTTCGGGTTTTCGAACTCGCAATAGATGGTGCGGGCGCCGGCGGTCCAGGCGGCCTCCAATTGTGACAACTCCCGGATGACGACAATCAGTTCCGCGACGAGGGTAGGGGCCGTTGCCCCCAACGGCTCTGAGGCGAACGGCTGAGCTACCGGGCGGTTGAGGGCAACCGCCCTTGCCGGATGGGGAAGGAGCTGCCAGCGCTTCGGCGCGGCACGCTGGGCTTCGAGGTCGGTTACGACTCGGCGGCGCAACTCGTTCAGTTCGCTGACGGGCAAGATGACCTCCCCTTCGAGCTGGTTCTGCAGGGAACCCAGCTTGAACGGAGTGCCGCCCAGTCGGCCGAGTTGGCCGATGAGGCGTTCGGTGGTCAGCGGTTGTTTCTCGGCTGGAGCCAGCGGCAAGATTGAATCGGCTTGTGCGACATGACCTTCCTGGTCTCGGGCGATGAGGGTGAGCGGAGTGCCGGTATGGCCGTGCACCTCGAAGGTAAGCTCGCGGCGGAAACGAACCTGGTCGCCCTCGAAAGTCTGCCGCACGCGGCGGTCGAGCGCCGGATCATTGGTCTTCCAGACGCGATCGCCGACCTGTACGCGGGTGAAGTCGATGTCGCCTGCACCGAAACGCAGCACGGTCTCGCCGTGGTGCGGATCGACATAGTAGATGCGACCGCCTTCCTCCTTCTCGTCGGGTCGGCCGGCGTCAAACACAATGCCGTCACCGGGCTTGGCGGGGCCTTCGAGCTTGAGGGTGACCCGGTCCCCGCCGACCCGGGAGACGCGTCCCAGATAGACACCGCGCTTGGTGCCAAAACGCGCATGGGCGAGCTCCTGGTTCTGGATGCCCCGGAACCAGCCGGTGTAGAGTCCGCGGGAAAATCCCATTTCCAGATCGTAGAGCGATTCGCGTCGCACGGCGTCCATCACGCCGGCCTCGGCGAGTGGAGTCGGGCCAAATATTTCGGTCATGACCTTGTCGAGCGCCTGGCGGTAAACCCGGGTGATATTGGCGACATAATCGGCGCTCTTCAAGCGGCCCTCGATTTTCAACGAAGCGACCCCGGCGCGTACCAGGTCGGGCAGCACGTTGAGGCCGGAAAGATCCTGCGGGCTGAGCAGGTAGCGCCGGTCGCCCAGATCGACGGTCTGGCCGTCGGAGACAAGCTCGTAGGGCATGCGGCAGGCTTGGGCGCATTCGCCGCGGTTGGCGGAGCGGCCGCCGAGCGATTCACTGGTCAGGCACTGGCCGGAATAGGCGACACAAAGCGCCCCATGCACGAAAACCTCCAACGGCAGGGCCGCGCCGGCGGCGCACGGGGCGTCGCGGATGGCGGTGATTTCCTTGAGGGAATTTTCGCGGGCCAGCACGACCAGGTTGGCCCCGAGCTGACGGGCAAACTCGACGCCGGCGGCGCTGGTCACGGTCATCTGCGTGGAGGTGTGAATAGGGAAATCGGGCGAGAGGGAGCGGATCAACCGACAGATCCCAACGTCCTGGACGATGGCCGCATCCACACCGGCGTTGATGATTGACTTGAGGTAGTCGGTGGCGGCCGCGAGTTCGTCGGCGAAAACGAGGGTGTTGAATGTGACGTAGCCGCGCACGCCCCGCCGGTGGAGGAAGGCCATGAGCTTGGGCAGATCGGCGAGGGTAAAGTTTTTCGCGCGCATGCGGGCGTTGAACCGCTCCAAACCGAAATAGATGGCATCGGCCCCGTTTTCGACGGCGGCGCGGGCGCATTCCCAGTCGCCGGCCGGCGCGAGCAATTCCGGTCGCACGAGTGGGCGGCGCGGCGGGGCGGGGGAGGCAGGGATGGGCGCGATGGACATGGCGGGTCAGACCGCGACAATCTCCGGCGGCGGTGGCGGCGGCGCGATATCTTTTTTCGCGTGAGTGGCGACATGGGGCGCGGCGGTGCGAAGTTCCAGGGCGAAGAGCACCGTGAGAACAAAAAAGCCGGTCGCGAGATAGCTGATCATGGGCAGCCCCAGCAAATGGCCCGCCGGATCGCGGGTGACAAAAAAGCCGGCCAGGATGCTGGCGCTGGCGTTGGCCGCAAGTTGCAGTGCAGAGTTGATGCTCATGAACCCGCCGCGGTAACGGGCGTCGACCGCATTGGTGATCATGGTCATCGCCGGGGCATAACGGCCGGACATGGCCACCATGAAAAGAGCCATCATCAGGCTGGCAAATGCCACTGACGCCGGCCCGAGACGCATGATGATGAGAGTGACCACCACTGAGCTGGCTGACATGTAAACCAGGAGCCGCAGTCGGTCCATGTGGTCGCTGAGCCAGCCGATGATCGGCGTACTGATGGCGGTGGCCACGCCCCCGGCGGCATAAGCGATGGGCAGTTCAACCCGTTCGTTGAGGCCCAGATTGGCAATGAAGGAGGGGGCGAGAAACGGAACCAAAATGCCACCGGCCATGCCCAGCATGGAACCGACGGCAAAAGCGCGCAGATGCACCCCCTGCGACATGATCTCTTTCATCTGCCGCCAGGGCTGATGGTCGTGCACGGCCGTGCGCAGATGCGGCAGCGACAGCGAAGCGACCACCAGGTTCACGGCGCTGCAGCCGGCCAGTAAGTAAAAAGCGGCATGCCAGCCGAACCGACCGGCGAGCATGAGACCAGTCGGAATACCGAGGACTGAGGCTACCGGAAATGCGGCCGTCACAAAGCCCATGGCTCGCCCGCGCCGGGAGGGCGGGATGAAATCACCGACCATGGTTGTGACCATCGAGCTGGACAGACCGCCGAAAGCCCCGGCGGCCAACCGGGCCAAGAGCAAGATCTGGTAATTTGCCGCGAATCCACAGGCAAAGGTGGAAAGACCGAAACCACTGTAGAGGATGAGGAGCGCACGTTTGCGATCAAAGCGGTCGAGCAGAAATCCACCGGCAAATCCACTGAATGCCGCGGCGATCCCGTAGGAAGCGACGAGTTGGGAAAACTGGGTCGGGGTGATGTGGAAAGCGTGCATGAGCTGGTCACCCAGCGGCATCATGATCATGAAATCCAAAATGTGCGTGAATTGCACCGCCCCGAGTACCAGGAGGGTGGCTCGTTCGCGGCCCTTGGGCAGCTCGTGATGCTGGATCGAAACGGGCCTAGGGTGGGATGATTTCACGGGTGACCTCCTGGTGCAACTCAACCGGCAATCGATGGGGCAGGAAGTGGGAAAGGAGCCATCGAACTCATCGATGGGGTGGGGCCAACCACGGCGCGGGCGGCTTCGGCAAACAGGCTAGCGCCCAGGCTGAGATGGCGCCGCCGGTGGCGCACCAGGGCAATATCGCGGGACGGGGCCGTGCCAGTGAACTTGCGGAACACGAGGCCCTCGGGGTCGTTGGCACTGCGGGCACTTTGGGGCAGCACGCTAACGCCCAAGCCGAGCGCGGTGAAGGACTTGACGGTTGCGAGCTGGCCACAGCGGTGACCAATCCGCGGCTCGAAGTCGTTGTCGCCGCAATAAAGCTGGGTTTGTGAAGTTAGGGTTGAGGTATCACCCAGCATGATGAAGGTTTCGTCACGTAAGTCGGCGAAACTAATGCTCGGGGCGGTAGCCAGACGATGCCCGGCGCCTACGGCCAGCAAAAGCGGCTCACTGTAGAGTTTTTCAATCAGCAGACGGGGCTCGGTGAGGGGAAGAGATAACAGTGCCCAGTCGAGTTTTCCTTCGAGGAGTAATTCAACCAATGGACGGCTGAATTCCTCATTGGTAAGCAGATTTATTTGAATATCGTTGGCCCGACAATAGGCTAGGATGGCAGGCAAAAAAAATGGCGCGACGGTTGGAATGGCGCCGACGAGTACTTTGGGACCGAGCTGGGGGGCATTTTTCAATTCACCCACGGTGTGCTCCGCTTCAGATAGAATGCGACGGGCGCCATCCACCAGAGTTTGGCCTGCTTCAGTCAGCACCGCCTTGCGGCCTAAACGATGAAAGAGCTTCTGCCCAAATTCCTCTTCCAGGTTCAAAATCTGCTGGCTGAGGGAAGGCTGAGAGACAAATGAGCGCTGGGCAGCTTTAGTAAAATTGCCTGTCTCATTGACTGCCAAAAAGTAACGCAGTTGATATAATTCCATAGTTAAAACAGATGAATCATATAGAATCTAAGTATTTCACCTATTGCAAGCCGTGTCGTATACTCCGTCCAAGCACCAAGAAAAGGGTCCCAGCTAAATCACCAACCAACTCTATGAAAACCAACACGCTCAATGTCATCCTAGCTATCGTTACGCTTAGTGTCATCGGCTTGACAGTTGCGACCAATATTGCCGCCAGCTATTTCGAACTGCTGCCGATTTGTGTCAGTTACACGGCCGTCGCCATTTTGGCTGCGCTGACCATTTCTGATTACCGGGGCAATGTGAAGAGCTACTCAGCTCGCTAAGCAAATTTCCGTCAAAAGTATTAGTTTAACAGAGGTCGGGGTGAACCCCCGGCCTCTTTTTATGTCTGCATTCGGCGGTCTTCCGATTCATTAGACAAATACCCCCGCCTGTGACGCTTTTCAGGAAACAACCCAAAACGGACTTCATGGAGGCAGCACATGCAAACAGCAACTGGCAGGATTGGTTCGAGGCTCATGGGCCCAAGCTGCTCTTTTGTGCCCGCCAGTGGACCCGCTCGCTGGCCGATGCTGAAGACATCGTGCAGGAAGCTTTCGTGCGATATTGGCGGCATCAGCGTCAGCTACCCGGCGACCCGCAGGCCTTGCTCATTACTTCCATCCGGCGGGCGGCAATCGATCATGCCCGGCGCGAAACCCGTCGCGCCGTCCGCGAGGAAAAAGCCGACGGCGGCCGCGAGGAGCGTGAGGTTTTTTTTGCGCCTCAGCCCGGTGAAGCCACCGAGCGCCGGCGGGAAATCGAAGCCGCCCTCCACACGTTATCCGCCATTCAGCGCGAAGTCCTCATCCTTAAAATCTGGAATGAACTCACGTTCGAGCAAATCGCCGAGGTTCTCGACATTCCGTCCAACACTGCTGCCTCACGCTACAGGTATGCCCTCGTCGCGCTCCGCAAAGCATTAACACCTATCTGCCATGGATGAATCATTCCACGAACTCGAATCCGAGTTAAAGTCCCTGCCACTGCGTCGTCCCTCGCCCCAGTTGGTCGAACGTCTCTCGGCCGATCTATCCACCAGCCAGGAGCCCACGGTGCCCCGGCGCCCGCACTACACCGCCGCGACCAACCTCAGTTCGTGGAAATGGCTTGGCTGGCGGACGGCCGGTCTGGCGGCGGCGGTGGGGCTCGTCGCAACCATCGGCGTCATGAGTTTCAAGCGCCAGTCAGCGCCCAGCACTGGCACTCCGCCCACCCAACTGGCTGCGACCACTCCCCGGCCAGCCAAATCCGAATCGGGGCCTCTCGCGCCTCGTGATCGTTATCTACCAGTCGCCGCTACCAATGTGCTCTACGACTTGCAGGATGGTGGTTTGGTGAAGGGCGAGGACGACACGCCGACACGCCGAGTTCGCGCCCGTTATCTGGACACGTATACTTGGAAGAATCCCGCCACCAACGCATCGCTCAAGTGGAGTGTGCCCCGTGATGAAATCCGGCTCGTTTCAGCCAGCCTCAATTAATATTCCCCACCTCCTCCAACCCTCATCCCCCATGAAAACATATTGCACGTATTTGCTGCCGTCCCTCGCCCTCGTTGCCCTCGCCCCGCAGGCTTGGGCGCAAAAGGAAGTGATCGTCCGTCGCCTTGATGTCGACACCCCCCACCGTGTGGTCATCAACAAGGAGGAATCTGGCGGCGAGAAAGAAAAGGTCACCTATCTGGGCATTGAGACCGCTCCCGTGGGTCGAACCCTTGGCACCCAACTCGGTTTGGGTCGGGACCTTGGCCTGGTCGTCACCCAGGTCATGCCCAAGAGCCCGGCGGCTGACTTGCTCCGGGAGGACGATGTGCTGACCAAGCTGGATGACCAACTGCTCGTCAACATGCAGCAGCTTGGCGTACTGGTCCGTGCCCGGAAGGAAGGTGACGAGGTCAAGTTATCCCTGGTGCGGGGTGGGAAGGAGACCACCGTGAAGGTAAAGCTTGGGACGCGGGAGGTGGCCAAGCAGAGTCACGCCTTTATCTTTCAGAACGGCAGCCCCGGCGGGATGAACTGGAGCGGTTCGTTAATGCCCGATGGCATGGCCGGGCTCGAGCGCCTGCGCGAATTGCCGGGGATGGAACCGGAGCATGCCCGGGACGTTCTGCGCATGATTGGACGGGAACGTGGCAACGTCATGTCCGGCCCCGGCAAGCACCTCATCGTCCGTGCCGGCAAGGGCTCGACGATGGTCGACCTGCCCAAGAGCAACATTTCCTATTCGGATGACGAAGGATCAATCGAGATCAAAGCCGATGATGGTCAGCGCAGTCTCACCGTGAAAGACACCAAGGGGGACATCGTTTTCCAAGGCCCGATCACTACCGCGGCAGAACGCAAAAAACTCTCGCCCGACATCATGAAACGCCTCGAGAAGCTCGAAAACGATACCATCAGTTTTGAGGTGAACGAAGATTTCAAATCTGAGACCGTGCCTCTGCCGTCGGAACCGACGAAGACAAAGATCGGCCGCGATCTCGGCCGCGACGCGGGCCGCCCGCTCGACCCGACCCTGCGGTCATTCTAAAATATCAGATGCGGCCAGGGGCCGCGCCGGTCGGTGACAGCCATCAGTCGGGGCGGCATGAAAGTGCGGCCTCGACTTTGTATCAGGCGGAAACCTGGCCTTCTTCGGGTGGGTTACGCTTGAGGATGGCCGCAGCAATCAGCGAGATGACCAAGCCGAGCAGGACGGTAATGATAAACCCCATACAGGCTTGGATCGCAGGCTTGGTGAACATCCTCATGCCCTTTTCCGCCCCCTCCATCTGCGTGTCGCTCAGGTTGGCCGCGGCCCATTTTACCCGGGAGGCCTCGATCAGGTAGTCGGTAAAGTTCGGATTCACAAAGGTGAAGTGAACATAGGCGTAGATGGAGCCGATCAGGCCGGAGTAGACTGCGATCTTCACTCCGGTGCCGACCCCTTTGCCGTAGGTCAGATACTTGCCGGCGTCCTCCTCTCGCACCGCCTTAAGGGCAAACCAATAGACCGCGATGGCGTACACCAGCGGGACAAAACCAAACCAAGTGCCTTGGTTTATCTTATCGGTTTGAAAGCCGAGGAAAAAACCAACCAAGGTCAGAACGATCTGGCCGATGGCCATGATCAGGGCGTAGAGGAATGTTGTGCTCATGCCCTGTCAATTGGCAGAAGCTGGCGGGGAGTGCAATCTGGCAATGAGCAGTGGTGGGAGGACGGGATGAACGGGCTCAGCGGTTGTCGCCGTCGAGCAGCGCACCCATGAGTCCGCTGGTTTGGGCCGGCCCATCCCCAAAGATGGTTTCGAGGGCGATATCGTCGTCCATGAACATCATGGCGCCGGCCTCGGCGAGAACGGCTTCCTGCGGGTCGAGTTCGATTTCGACGAACTGCAGGTCGTCGCCGCTGATGTGGCAGTCAATTTCGTGCCTGGCATTCATGGCTGGGGGAATTGGATTACAGAACCCGTGGCGCCGGGAAAGTCGCGAATACTCAGCTGGAATCTTTGCGTTTGAGTGTAACCAAAGTTGCGCCCCAGCCGCCGGAGGTTTCGTCGCCCAGGATGAAACCCGCCACGTGCGGCGAGCGGCGCAAATGGGCGTGGACGGTCTCGCGGAGTGTGCCGGTCCCTTTGCCGTGGATCACGCGGACCCGCCGGATACCGCGCGGCGTGCACTCGGCAAAATAATCATCGAGCAGGCGGGTGACTTCACCGGGACGAAACGTATGTAAATCCAATTCACCGGTGATGGGAATGGCGACGGGCGCGGGGTCAGCATCAGAGGCCATGGCGGCATTCTCTGCGTCGGGCTACCGCAAGCGACAAAAAACCCGCCTCTTTCGAGGCGGGTTTTTCACACACACACGAGCAAAGAACGAACTTAACGACCAAATTATGATTTCGCGAGGAGGCCGGACGGGGCGACCCTGGCCAATGAACTGAGCCGGGTGAACGGCGTTTTCCGCATGGGCAACTCAGTGATGATGACCGGCACAACGTGCGCCTGCCGGCGGAGTTCGTTGAGGCTAGCGTTGATTTGCTGCTCAACGGCGGAGTAGCGCGGCGCGCTGACCACATAGGTGGGCAGCACGATCAATTCGGACTCGGTCTGGTTTTGCGCGGCACTGGCACTGGAGGCGAGCACGGCGAGACTGGCGAGACTGGCGAGAAATAGGAGGGGATTATTTTTCATGTTGGACGATTGGTTTCCCTTCATACACGCAAGCCATATGTCAAGTTGCAGGGATAGCCCTAAGTGATTGTCGGTTCGGAAAATAAAGTTTTCCTGGGGGTTCCATCCCCCCGCGGGCATCTTAGTATTGGCGCGAAGATGAAATCCGCTGTTCCCGCGAATGGGACGGTGAGGGTAATGCCTGACCATGACTTCCAGTGGCAACGGCAGGCTCGTCTTTTCTCGACGGATTTTAATCATGCCGGTCAACCAATCACTTTCTTATGCTTACTTTTGAAAAGGTCACCAAGCGCTACGGTGCACTCACCGCCCTGGATGGAGTGTCGCTGCAGATTGATGCCGGCGAATTTTTCGGTCTGCTCGGGCCCAACGGTGCCGGAAAATCCACCCTCATGTCCCTGGTCGCCGGCCTGCGCGCTCCCGACAACGGTGGCATCATGCTGAATGGCCGGCGCCTGTCCGCGGATCACCCCGAGGCTCGCGCCGGCCTCGGGCTCGTGCCACAGCACATCGCGCTTTATCCCAAACTGAGCGCGGAGCAGAACCTCCGCATCTTTGGCCAGCTCTACGGGCTCGGCAGTGCGGTCTTGCGTGAGCGCATCAACGAGGGCCTGGAAGCGATGCAACTGGCGGATCGGCGGCGCGACCCGGTGCAAACCTTTTCCGGCGGCATGCAGCGTCGGCTCAATCTCATCGCGGCGCTCCTGCACCGGCCCAAGCTGCTGTTGTGCGACGAGCCAACGGTGGGCATCGATCCGCAGTCCCGCAACGCCATCTTCGAGTTTCTCGAGAAACTGAACCGCGAGGGGCTGACGGTCATCTATTCGACGCATTACATGGAAGAGGCCACGCGGCTTTGTTCGCGGATCGGCATCATTGATCACGGCAAAATCCATGCGCTGGGTACGCTGGACGAACTGCTGCTCAAGCTGCCCTTCGAGGAGGAGATCCGTTTTCCGATGGACGCCGGTACAACCCGGCTGGTCGAGCAATTGGGCGCGCACGGCTTGGTCGAAAAAACAGGCGATTATTTCCGCTTTCGGCCGCAGCCGGGCTATCGGCTCTCCAGCTTCTACAACATCACGGAATCGCTCGGCCTGCCGGCGCGACTTTTCACCAGCCAGCGTCCCACCCTCGAGGCGCTCTTCCTCCATCTGACCGGCCGCAATCTCCGCGAATAAACCAACTGCCATGCGCACCATTTTTGTTCTCGTCCGCAAGGACTTCGCTAATTTTACCCGCAACAAGGCGGCGGTCGCACTGACCTTCATCGTGCCGTTCGCGTTGATCTGGCTCTTCGGACAGATCTTCGGCGTGAACCGCACCGATCCCGGCCCCACTGGTATTCCGCTGGCGGTGGTCAACGCCAGCGACAATCCCGCGGCGACCCGCCTGATCACGGCCTTGCAGGCCGAAACGACCTTTAAAGTTATCACCAAATATGAGTCGGCCGATCACACCGAGCGGCCGCTGCGGGAAGCGGATCTGGCGCCCATGATGCGCGCCAACGATTTTCGCTTCGCGGTTGTGATTCCCGCCGATCTTTTCAGTGAAGCCAGTTTTGGCCTGCACCTGAAGATCTACAACAACCCCCGTAACGAAATTGAAACCCAGCTGGTCAACGGCATTTTGCAGAAGACGATTTTCTCCAACGTGCCGCAGTTGGTGGGGCAGGCGGTGATGGCGCGAGGCCGGGGGGTGGTGGGGGGGGAGAGACTGGATCGATTCAACCGAGCCATCGCGGATAACGTGGCCCGGACCTTTGGCGGCGATCCGGAACAAATAGCGATGAAGATGCAGCAGGGTGACTTGGGGGCCGCTCTGCTCAATGACGGCAAAGGTGCCGGCGCTCCTGGCGACTCACTGCTCGCCCAAATCATTCGGATCGAGTCAATCCAAGTGGCTGGACAGGATGTCAAGTCCCCTGCGGCCACGCGCATCGTCGGGGGTTGGGCCATGCAGTTTCTGCTCTTTGCGCTGAGTGCGGCCGCCACGGCGCTGTTCTACGAGCGCGACCACGGCATCTTTCACCGGATCATGGCCGGGCCGGTGAGTCGGTCGCAGATCCTGTGGAGCAAGTTTGCTTACGGCGTCTGCATCGGAATGTTGCAGCTAATCACGCTGTTTATCGCCGGACGGATCCTCTATGGGATCGATGTCGAGCATCACATCGGCTTTCTCCTCCTGGTCTGCGCGTTTGCGGCGGCCGCCTGCACGGCCTTCGGCATGCTGGTGGCTTCGGTCTCGTCGTCCCCGGAAGCGGCGAGCGGTCTGGCCACCTTTCTTATTCTGCTGATGTGTGCAATCGGCGGCGCGTGGTTCCCGGTGACGCTCATGCCGGAGTTTATCCAGCAGGTCAGTAAGCTCACGCTGGTCTACTGGGCGATGGAGGGATTTTCGCAGGTGTTGTGGGCCAACGCCTCTTTGCGGGAATTGCTGCCCACGCTCGGGATTCTGGGCGGCATAACGGCCGTGGTAATGACGGTCGCCGTCTGGCGGTTCAATCGCGGGAAGCTTTTCGACTGATCAGACGGCCGGCGGGGGCGGGGGAGTGCGTGGCCCCAGCAACTCATCCGGGGGAGCCGGGGTTTCGGTGGTCCCTTGTTGTATGGCTCCGCTGGGTGGCGGATAGGCCGGGAATTTTTTGGGCCGGGGCTCTTCGGGCTCCTCCATAGCGCGCCGCACTTCATTTTCCACCCCGCTGGCCGCCTTCTTGAATTCCCGGATGGACTTGCCGAGCCCCTTGGCGAGTTCGGGCAGCTTGTTGGCACCAAACAGCAACAAGACGATGAACATGATCATCATCAGCTCCGGGCCACCGATGCCTTCGATAAAGGCGAGGGAAAAATTCATGGTCGGATTAGAGGGTGCGGTAGGGCAAAAGTAACGGAAAAAATCCGCCGCTATTTTTCGATCTGGTAGCGGGCGGCCATCCCGGCTTTTACGTGGTCGTTCACGTGGCAGTGATAGAGCCAGATACCCGGGTTATCGGCGCGCATGTCGGCCACTTTCATGCTGGCGGGCAGGAGCTCAATGACATCGGTGCGGTGTCCCTCATGCAACACCGTGTTGCCGTGCCAGTGCGGAGTATGCAGGTCGGAATCATCGCCGAGGGCGACCAGATACCAGCGGACTTTTTCACCGAGCTTCATGCGGAGCAGGGGCAGATTGCCGAATACATAGCCGTTGATGCTGTGGAAGCGATTGTGGTCTGCGGTATTGCCCGCGGTGAGCAGGGCGGCGTTGCGCAGGGCGAAGCGGCTCTCGGCTTCATTGAAATTCATGAAGAGGGTGACGAACTCGCGATCGACGTCCTGCGGTGAACCGTCGGCCCGGGCGGCACCATGGCGGGTGACCACCAGTGCCCCGACCAGCCCGGTGTTCATATCCTGGGGGCTGTTGACATGGGAATGATACAGCCAGACCACCGAACTCGGGTCATCCGGACCGGGGCCGGAGCGGGTGGGGACCTGCCAGCGGTAGGTGTAGGTGTCGCTGGGGGGAATGGCTTCGTCCAACTTGTCGGAACCACTAGTCCCATCGGGATATCCGGCGCCTTCGTAGGGTTTCAAGTAATGCACGCCATGGGCGTGCAGACTTACCGGGAAAGAAACGTTGTTCTTCACCGTCACCTCAATTCGGTCGCCGACCTCAGCACGAATGATCGGCCCCAAAATGCCCGCGTGCGCCCAGGCCGCCGCGCGGGGCTTCAGGGTGGCAAAGGTCTCGTCGGTGTATTCACGGAAAATGGCTTTCTTGAATATGGGCGGGCGGGCATCCCGGCCCCGTTCCAGCCAGGGCGTATCGTCCCCGCAGCATTGCAGATCAAAGAGCACATTGCCGGCCGGGGCATAATTCCACTCCACTTCGTCCGCCGCGATGTAGTAAACGCGGGTTTCGCCCGTGAGCGGCTCCTTAGCTTCCTCGGAGTGGGCGATGAGGATCAGGCCCAGCGCCCCGAGCAGCCCGGCCGCGCAAAAGCGAGTCCATCTCATCCCAGAGTGATCTCGACGTAGAATTTTTGGGTCTGACCCGGAGCAACCGCGTGCAGGCCGATCTTGGTCTCAGGGGCGTTGGGCGGTCCCATCCAAGGTTCGATGCAGTAGAACGGTGCTTTTTCGTCCGGCGTCCACGTCACGATGGCGAGGTCGCGGGAGCTGCTGTTGGCCATCCCGCAGCGGAATAGCAGGCGGTTGCCCGTGGGCCCCTCGGTGACCGCAAATACCTCGCGGCGCAGGCCGGTGTGGATGAGGTCGATCAGGTTAGGGTTGGCGATGCTTTCCTGGGGGCTGACGCGGGGTCCGGCGAAAAGTCCGCCTTGCTCGTCGCGCTGCAAATGCTTGGTGGCGGTCGTCTCCAGCACGTAGTCCTTGCGGGTGCGGCCGGCGCTCCACGGCAGGGTGAAATAAAAATGATGGCCGGCGGACCACGGCATG
>JANMVS010000070.1:0-3491 GCA_031392885.1 Verrucomicrobiota bacterium | reverse complement strand
CTCGCCGCCATCCTGTTCACGAGCGGCTCGACCGGCGCGCCCAAAGGCGTCTGCTACGAGCACGGCATGTTCGAGGCGCAGGTGCGGCTTGTGCGCGACACCTACGGCCTCACGCCCGGCGAAGTGGACCTGCCCATGCTGCCCATTTTCGCGTTGTTCAATCCGGCGCTCGGCATGACGACGATTGTTCCGGAGCTCGACCCGAGCCGCCCAGCGGCGGTTGACCCGGCCAAGATCGTGCAGGCTATCCGGCAGGAAAAAGTCACCAACTCCTTCGGCTCGCCCACGCTCTGGCGGAAAATCTTCGACCACTGTCTGGCCAACGACATCCAACTGCCCAGTCTGCGTCGTGTACTCTGCGCCGGCGCCGCCGTGCCCGCTTCCCTCTGGGCCGACGCGGCCCGGGTGCTGCCGAATGGAAAATTGCACAGCCCCTACGGCGCAACCGAAGTGCTGCCCGTCGCGACGGTTGCATCCGACCAGGTGGAGTTTCATCCTGAATTGGGCGCATTGCTTGGTCGTCCACTTCCGGGCAACCGGATCAAAATCATCGCATTGACCGACCTTCCCCTTGCGTCCCTGAATGATGCTCGCGAGCTGCCGTCTGATGAAACCGGCGAAATCATCGTCGCGGGCCCGACCGTCACCAAGGAATACGACGGTCTGCCCGGTGCGACCGCTCTGGCCAAGATTCCGTCAACCGACGGCGCCGTGTGGCATCGCCTGGGTGACGCCGGCCGGTTTGATGCCGCCGGGCGGCTGTGGTTTTGTGGCCGCATTGCCGAGCGGGTGGAGACGGCCGGCGGCATTCTTCACACCGAGACGTGCGAGCAAGTCTTTCGCCGCCATGCGCAGGTTGCCCGTTGCGCCCTGATCGGACTCGGTCCGCGCGGGCGGCAGGAACCGGCTATAGTCGTCCAGCCCGCCGCCGCCGCAATTGACCGACCCGCCCTCGCCCGGGAACTGCGCCAACTCTCCCTCCAACACGCGCACACGGCGGACATCAGGAAATTTTTCTTCCATGAGTCGTTCCCGGTGGACGTGCGCCACAACGCCAAGATTCACCGGCTTGCCCTCGCGCAGTGGGCGCTCAAGGCCACCGCCATCGAACCGGAATAAACCTGAACCCGGTTATGTATTTCTATCCGTGATCATCCGTGAAATCCGTGGCCAATAATTCCCCTGTCTTTATCACCGGCGCCAGCGGTTTCATCGGCGGCAAGATCGCCGAGCGCCTGCTCGGCGAAGGCCGACGCGTGCGGGTGCTGGCCCGCCAGCCGCTGCCGGCACTGGAAAAACTCGGAGCCGAAATCGTTTTGGGTGATCTGGATAACTCCGCCGCGCTGCTCCGCGGCAGCACGGGTGCCGGCACCGTCTTCCATGTCGCCGGCCACGTGGGGGTTTGGGGTCCGGCGCAGGATTTTTTCCGGGTCAATGTTGATGGTACGCGTCACGTCATCGCGGCCTGCCGGGCCGCTGGGGTTTCTCGCTTGGTTTACACCAGCTCACCCAGCGTGGTCTACCACGGCGGTGACTTGAGCGGAGTGGATGAATCCGTGCCGCTCTGCACGCAGGCGCCCTGCGCCTACCCGACCAGCAAAGCGGCCGCCGAGCAGCTCGTGCGCGCCGCCCACTCGCCGGAGCTCGCCACGGTGTCGCTACGCCCGCACCTCGTCTGGGGCCCCGGGGATAAAAATGTCGTTCCGCGCGTGCTGGCCCTGGCGCGCCGGGGCCGGCTGAAAATCATCGGCCCCGGAAAAAACCGCGTGGATGTCACCCACATCACCAATGTCGTCGAAGCCCACCTCCTCGCCGAGCAGGCTCTGAGTACTTGTCATATAATAGATGACAAACGTCCCGGGGGCGGAAAGGCGGGCGGCCAAGCCTACTTCATCACTAACGGCGAGCCGGTGGTCCTGTGGGACTGGATCAACCAGGTGCTGCGCGGCTTGGGGCGGCCGGAAATCCAAAAGCACGTCGCCCTCGGCACCGCCTACTTCGCCGGCGGAGTGCTGGAAGCCCTCTGGCGCATTTTGCCCCTCCAGGGCGAGCCGCCGATGACGCGCTTCGTCGCCAAGGAACTGGCGACCGACCACTGGTTCGATATATCCGCGGCCCGCCGGGACCTCGGCTACGTGCCGCTCCTGACCGTCGCAGCTGGAACCGCCGAGCTCGTCGCGCACTACCGTAATGGAAATGCATTTTGATCCTTGGAGGGCCCGTCTCTCAACAGGCCGCGCATTTCACTTCGCGAACAACTCAGCTAGCGTCTCCAGCACTTCATCCGCCGTGCCCGTCTCCACTTTGCCCAGCCGTTTCAACAGACGTTGCTTGTCCACGGTCCGCAACTGATCGAGCACCACCTGGCCGGATTTGTCCTGAAACACGCAGGGCACGCGGAAAGGGTAATCGCGCCCTTTGGTTGTCATCGGGGCTATGATCACCGTCGAAATGGCATCGTTAATTTCATCTGGCGACACCACCAGAGCCGGGCGCGTCTTCCTTATCTCACTCCCAATGGTTGGATCGAGATTCACCAGCCACACATCAAAGCGGCGGACTACCACTCCCATTCCTCCGCGTCGAATTGGGTTCCGGTCGGAGCATCCTCATGCAGCAGCAAATCATCCTTGGCCGCCGTCATGCCGGCTACGGCCTCCGCCCAGCCGGCGCGGGGCGTCTTGACCGGACGCAGGATCAACGTGCCGTTTTTGGCCTGAAGCTCCACTTCGTCGCCAAAGCCGCCGTGCTCCAACATCGCCTTGGGGATGCGGATGCCGCGCGAGTTTCCGATGGACACGATCTTGGTGAGCATGACCACAAAGTAATTACATCTTCCCTCTGGGCAAGCCCGTATTCTATGTGCCATACACCGACACAACCCGTTCAGAAGAAATTAGGAAATTAGGGACAGGTCAAAAAAGAGGGGAGGATTATTGACCTGTCCCTTGGGCCGACTTCGCCAAGGAAATGGCGACCGACCACTGGTTCGATATATCCGCCGCCCGCTGCGACCTCGGGTGTGTGCCGCGGGTGTCCATGGCCGTGGGAATGTCGGAGTTGATCGAACACCTGAAAAAACGGTAGGGCGGGATCGCTGATCTCGCCGAAGCCAAAATTTTAGTTCTGTCTTCATCGGGGCAAGAGGTGCTCAACGGCATGAGTCCAACCTAGGCCTTCTTCTCTCTCGAGGGTGTAAATAACACTTTCGCGGCTTCGCGTGCCATCATTCGGAAAGACGAACCCCGGCTCACGCGAAGAACGCGAAGCGTCATACAAGGGAAGTTTCACAGGGTCCGGCCTTCATTATTAGAATTGAGCCTCAATCGTGAGTAGCGCGACCGCAAGAACCAGCCCGGGCCCGCCCGCCCCCGGCGCCCATCGCTGGATTACCCGAAACTGCGCAGAATGGTCGCATCATTCAGTGAGCCAGTACTGAGTGATACCAAGGCTAAAATTATAATACTGAAGCCCTGACCCCATGAAAATCC